>DASUTZ010000229.1:0-5011 GCA_036374295.1 Actinomycetota bacterium | reverse complement strand
TCGGCGAGCCTACCCGGCCAGCCGCTCGATCTCTCGGGCCAGCGCGAGGTCCTTCTCGGTGACGGCTTCCTCGCTCCACGTGTGCAGCCCGATCCGCACCCGGTCGTAGTGGTTCTCGATGTCCGGATGGTGGTTCATGCGCTCGGCGGGCTCCACGATCCGCTGGAGGAAGGCGATCGCCTCGGGGAATCCGTCGAAGCGGAACCACTTGAAGATCTCCCCGCCCTCGTGCCTCCAGCCCGGGAGCTCGCGGAGGTCCTCGGCGATCTGCTCGGCAGTCAGCGCAGCCATGGGCCGGATCGTACCGCTCGGATCAGGCCTCGGGGGGTTCCGGCATGTGCGCCTCGAGGGCGTCCCCCCCTCCAACGGGGATCAGACGGATCGACTCGATCACCTCCAGGTCGACCGGCAGGACGAGGCCGGCCCCACCGCCCTCCCCCGCGGGATCGATGCCTCCCGCCTCGAGCGTGCGCCCGTCGCGGGTGGTCATCTCGACCCGAAAGCTCCCGGGGAGCTCCCCCGACGGGACGACGAACGCCCAGGAGACGTCCCCTCGGTACACGAAGACGTGGCCCGCCCTCCCTCCTCCCTCCTCGTGGAGGAACTCGACGCCGAAGTACTGGCCGCCTGCCCGGGTCAGCGCGGTCCGGAACTGGGCGGCGACGGTCCTCTCGTCCCTGGTCAGGACGTGGGCCGCCGTCCCCGTCGCGGCGGCCGCGATCGCGGCCGCCGCGACGGACGCGACGAACCGTCGCCAGCGGGGAGGTCGACGATCCTGGGTCGCCGACGACACCACGCGGGACTCGAACCCCACCGGGGGCTCTCGCTCCGGAGCGAGCAGCATCAGCTCATCCACGAGCTCACCGAGCTCGACCAGGCCCCGTCGGCACGAGGCACACTCCTCCACGTGTCGGAGCGCCCGATCCCGCTCCTCGCCGAGGGCCACGCCGAGCGCCAGCTCAGCCGCGATCCCGTGCGTCAGCTCACATCCGTTCTCGCCCATCCCGCACCTCGAGCGCTTCCCTCAGCCTCCTCATCCCCGACCGGATCCGCGTCTTCGCGGTGCCCAGCGGGATCCCCTCGATCTCCCCGATCTCTCGCGCCGTGCGCCCGTAGAAGGCCGCCAGGAGGACCGCCCGGCGCTGCTCGTCCGGCAGCGAGAGCAGATCCGATCGCAAGCCGTGGAGCTCGAGGCTCACGACCGCGCGGGCCTCCGGATCCCCCTCTCTCGCGGCCGCCAGCCCCAGCAGCGCCTCGGGGTCCACCGGCGTGGCCCGGCGTACGCGGAGCGCGTCGAGCGCGACGTTCCGCGTGATCCGCAGCAGCCACGCCACCACCCGGCCCCGAGACGGCTCGTAGAGCTCGGCGTGCCTCCACGCACGCACGAACGCCTCCTGGGCGACGTCCTCCGCCACCCGGGGGTCGCCCACGATCGTCAGGGCGAGCCCGTAGACGCGACCCTGGAACCGCCGCACGAACGCCGTCGACCCCTCTGGATCGCCTGCCGCGAGACCCGCCAGGAGGGACTCGTCGGAGAGCGCGTTCACCGCAAGATATACGGGGCGGACCCTTCGATGGATTGCTGTCGAGCGAATGTCGATGGGAGGCAATCCCCCCGCGAACGTCAGCGAGTAGTACCTCCGACGTCCCGACCGAAGGAGGATCCATGCGTCACGCGCTCGTCGCCCTCACGGCCCTGAGCCTGCTGCTCGTTCCTCAGCGGGGAGGCGCCGTTCCCGGAGACCTCCATCTCTCCTCTATCTCCGACGAGGGGGTGAAGGCTCGATGGAGCGTGCTCCCGTCGCTGTCGGCGGACGGAACGCGTGTCGCGTTCCAGTCCTCGTCTCGGCTCCACCCCGCAGACGGCGACGACGTCGTGGACGTCTACGTGCGAGACCTCACCACCGGGCGGACGATCCTCGCCTCGACGTCGGCGACCGGCGAGAAGGCGAACGGGCGCACCTCGCTCCCCGCGATCTCCGCGGACGGCAATCGTGTGGCCTTCGCTTCCGGCGCGACCAACCTGCACCCGTCCGGATCGAGAGGACTCATGGTCAAGGACCTTCTCACCGGCGAGGTCTTCCTCGTATCTGCTCACGGAGAGTACCCGGTGCTCTCCGCCGACGGCACCCGAGTGGCGTTCCAGACGACAGGAACCGGCCTGGACCCCCGAGATGACGACGAGGCGTCGGACGTGTACGTGAAGGACCTGGCCACCGGCGAGCTGTTCCTGGCCTCGACCTCCTCGGACGGCGTCAAGGCCAACGGCGACTTCTTCCACGGCTCCGGCGGGGCGTCGCTCTCCGCGGACGGGAGGCTGGTCGGGTTCGCCTCGGGCGCCACCAACCTGCATCCGGGGGACGAGGACGAGGTCATCGACGTCTACGTCAAGGACTTGGCCAGTGGGCTGATTAGTCTCATCTCCACCTCCGCGGACGGCACGAAGGCCGACGACGACAGCTTCAGCCCCTCGCTCTCGGCCGACGGAGACGTGGTCGCGTTCCGCTCCTACTCGTCCAGACTCGTCCCCGGGTTCTCCGGAGGGTTCGGTCAGATCTTCGTGAAGGACCTCACGACCGACGAGATCGTGCCCGCCTCCCTGGCGGCGGACGGAACGCGCGCCGACCGCGGGGCCGCCGATCCGTCCCTGTCCGCGGACGGAAAGCGCGTTGCCTTCAGCTCGACGTCAGCCAACCTTCATCCGGGCGATGGCGACGTCGTCTCGGACATCTTCGTGAAGGACCTGGCGACGAGCGCGCTGGAGCTCGCCTCGACCTCGAACTCGGGGATCAAGAGCAACGGGATCAGCTACCAGGTCTCGCTCAGCGGCGAGGCCGCCGCGGTGGCGTTCCGATCCGATGCGACGAACCTCGATCCGCGGGACGGCGACTCGACGCCGGACGTCTTCGTGAAGGAGCTGGGCGGTGCAGCGGCTTCCCCGCTGGTCGCCGACCTCTCCATCCGGCAGACCGACGCTCCGGACCCCGTCCCCGCGGGCGAGAACGTCACCTACGAGATCCGGGTCGAGAACGCGGGACCCTCGGCGGCCACCGGCGTCACGCTGGTCGACGAGCTGCCCGAGGGCATCGAGTTCCGGTCGGCAACAGCCAGCCAGGGCTCGGGCTGCATCCGTTCCGACGACCTGGTCCGATGCGATCTGGGGGCGCTCCAGCCCGGAGCGTCCGCCGCGGCGACGGTGATCGTCGCGCCCCAGGGCCTCGGCTATCTGACCAACACGGTAACGGTGCATGGGAACGAGCCGGACCCTCGGACGTTCGACAATCGGTCCTCCCTCAACACCGACGTGGATCGGGCGGCGGATGTGGCCCTCTCCATGACCGACGCCCCCGATCCGGCCAGCGTGCGGAGCTCCATCACGTACTCGATCACGGTCCAGAACCTGGGACCGACGTGGGCGTCCCTCGAGCTCGTGGATGCACTCCCCGATGGGTCGCGCCTGGAATCCGTGGACGCGGGGGGGTCTCGCTGTGAGACGTCGCGACAGGAGGTGCGATGTTGGATCTTCGGGATCCCCGACGGCGGATCGACGACCGTCCGCGTCACGGTATCCGCTCGAAAGCCCGCCACCTTGACCAACACGGCGACGGCGTTCCCTCTGGACTTCGATGCGGATGCCTCGAACAACACGACAAAGGAGTCGACCGTGGTCACGCGATGACGCCCCCCGAGCGGGTCAGGCCACGCCGCGGATCCGCGCCCAGCGGTACCCGTACCCGGCCAGCTCGAAGGGGGCCCATCCCTCTTCGTAATCGCGGTCGCCGAAGAGCTCGAGCGGGTGGGAGAGCTCCGTGGGCTCGAGGCCCATCCGAGCCTTCTGCGGCTCGCCGTCGAGGTTGTGGTAGACGGCCACCTCGCGCCCCTCCCACTGCGCTCGGAGGCCGATGACATGCTCGTTCCCGGTCTCGAGGAGCTGCCAATCGCCGAGGCCCACCTCCGGCGCCTCCCTCCGCGTGTGGATCAAGCGCTTCATCCAGCTCAGGAGGGACCCGGCGTCCCGCATCTGGGCGGCGACATTGACTCGCTCGTACGCGTAGTCGCCCTCGGAGATCACGGGGCGGGCCATGCGATCCGGGTCCGCGGTGGAGAAGCCGGCGTTCTCCTCGTCGTTCCACTGCATCGGCGTCCGCACCGCCTCCCGCTCGTCGAGCGAGAGCAGGTCGCCCATGCCGATCTCGTCCCCGTACAGGATGACCGGCGTCCCGGGGAGGCTGAACAGGAGGCTCATCGCCATCTCGATCCGGCGTCGGTCGCCCCCCAACATCGGGGCCAGCCGCCGCCTGATGCCGCGGTCGTAGAGCTGCATCGACGGCTCGGGGCCGAACACCCGGAAGACCAGCTGTCGATCCTCCTCGGAGAGCCGCCCCAGGTCGACCTCGTCGTGGTTCCGGAGGAAGGTCGCCCACTGATCGGTGGCCGGGATCCCGGCCGTATGCTCGAGCCCGCGGACGATGGGGCCCGCCTCCCCTTTCGCCAGCGCCAGCCAGACGAGCTGGTTGAGGGGGAAGTTGAAGATCATGTGCATGCCGCCCGTGGTGAAGTAGTCGTCCACCCGGTCCCGCTCGACGTTCGCCTCCCCGAGCAGCACCGCGTCCCCCCTTCGCCACTGCAGGAACTCTCGAAGCTCCTTCAGGTACTCGAAACGGGGATGCGGCTTCGGGCGCTCCACCCCCGCGGGCTCGATCAGGAACGGGAGCGCATCTACCCGGAACCCCGCGACGCCCTGCTGGATCCAGTACCCCATGATCCTGCGGAACTCGGCCCGGACGTCGGGGTTGGCGACGTTGAGGTCCGGTTCGAATTCGTAGAAGCGGTGGAAGTAGTGCTCGCCCGATCGCTCGTCGAGGGTCCACGTCGAGTCCTGGACGCCCGGGAACACCACGCCGCTCTCGGCGTCGTCCGGGGGAGTCTCCGCCCAGACGTAGTGGTCCCTGTAGGGCGAGTCCGGGTCCCGCGCGGCCCGGAACCAGGGGTGCTCGTCGGATGTGTGGTT
>DASUTZ010000228.1:0-7527 GCA_036374295.1 Actinomycetota bacterium | reverse complement strand
GCCTCCTCGACGCGCGCCCGCTTCGCCCGGCACTCCTCGGGCGTCGAGAAGAAGACGTTGTACTCGTCGGCCCACCGGGCGGAGAGCTCGACCGAGCGCGGCTTCGCGTGGCCTCCCATGATCAGCGGCGGGTGCGGGTCCGGCACCGGCTTCGGCAACGCCTTGACGGCCTCGAGCCGGTAGTGCTTCCCCTGGAACGAGACCATCTCTTCGCTCCACTGGCGGTGCACGATCTCGATCTGCTCGGCCAGCAGGTCCATCCGCTCGGGGGGCTCCGGGAAGGGGAACCCGTACGCCTCGTGCTCCCGCAGGTGCCACCCGGCCCCGATCCCCAGCTCCACCCTCCCGCCCGACACGTGGTCGGCGGTCACGGCCGCCTTCGCCAGCAGCGACGGATGGCGGAAGGTCACAGGGGAGACGAGCGTGCCGAGCCGGATCCGTTCGGTCTCAGCGGCCAGCGCTGCCAGGGTCGTCCACGCGTCGAGCGATCCCCGCGTCTCGTCGTCCTCCACGGAGAGGTAGTGATCGGAGCGGAAGAGCCCCTCGAGCCCATGGTCCTCGCAGGCCCTGGCCAGCGCCAGCCAGTCATCCCAGCCCACGCCCTCCTGGCCCTCGACCATCAGGCAGACGCGCATCTGCGGATTCCTACCACGAACGAGGGGACCCGGCACGTCTCGCCGGGCCCCCTCGCTGAAGGGAAGCCGCCGCTACGGGTTCACGTAGCTGCCGGTCTGGCCACCGGCCTCGCTGCAGGGGTCCTGGGCAGAGCCCATCACGGCGATGGAGCCGTCCGAGCCGGGCTGACCGAGGTGCACGAGGACGTGCAGGGGATGCTTCCGATTCTCGGGCAGCTCGGCGTCGACCTGCGGGTTCTCGTCCGGGAGCACGATGTACTTCTCGTTCCCGTCGGCGGCCAGGACGACGCAGTCGCCGGTCGGCAGGATCCTGACGTGCGTGTGATCGGCCTGGGCGATCCCGGCCGCGCCGACCACGAACGCCGCCACGATGGCGGCGACGAGCATCCGTCGCATGGACGATCCCTCCTTCCGTTCCGCGGACACTGCTCTACCCGTACCCCGAGAGGCCGTCCCGAGACAAGTTCAATCCGCGACGCGGAGGGCCACCGCTGGACGGATCCGGCTGGCCTGGCGCGCCGGCCACCCCGTCGCCAGCAGCGAGGCCACCAGCGTCGCCGCCAGCACGATCGCGATCTCACCCCACGGGATCACGAACGTGACGTCCAGATCCCCGAAGATCTCCGCGTTCTCCACGAGCTGGTACGAGGTCACGATGGCCAGGGCGGCTCCCACCACCAGGCCCTCCAGCGCCACGAAGGCCGACTCGAGGAGGAACGAGCGCCCCACCGTCCCTGATTGGAACCCGAGGCTGCGGAGGATCCCGATCTCGCGCCGCCGTTCCCGGACCGCGCGCACCATGATCACGCCCAGCCCCGAGATCCCCACGACCAGGCCGAGCGCCAGGTAGCCCTGCATCAGCCGGATGAACTGCAGGTTCACCGACTGGGACTCCGAGACGATGGCCCGGAAGGTCCTGGCCTCCACCCCGCTCGGGATGTGCTCCTCCTCCAGCCGCGTGGCCACCTCCACGGGATCGGGGCCGGGCTCGAGCGTCACGTAGAGGCGGGTGGCCACGGCCCGCGGGCCGACGAGCTCCAGGATGCTCTCCTCAGACACGAACGGGCCCGAGAACGAGAAGCCGCCCCGCGTCACGCCGATCACCGTGCGCTCGACCTCCCTGCCCGTCAGGGGATCGCGGATCGTGACGGCGTCGCCGAGATCGGCGGGCGGAGCCTCGGGCCCTCCCTGCTGAAGGAAGAATCCGTCCAGGATGATCAGCGACGGATCGGCCAGCAGAGCCGCCCAGGTCTCGCCCTCGCTCCCGTACTCGGGGGCGTACTCCTCCAGCGCCGGGGGACCCTGGGCCAGGAAGCCCTCCTCGACCCCCGAGAGCGCCCACGGCTCGGCCTCGGGCTGGAGCTCCGTGCTGAACTCGACGCTGAAGGCCGCGTAGCGGATGGGGGACGCGGCCTCCACGCCGTCCTCGGCCGCGGCCGCATCGGCCGTCAAGGGGTTCGCCGCCGACGACCGCACCAGCAGGTCGTAGCCGCCGGCCTCCTGCTGGGTGAAGTCCTCGACCTGGCCCCCGAAGATGTTCGACAGCACCGAGATGAACACGAGCGTGAACACGACGAGCGCGTACATCGAGAGGGTCATCACCGTGCGGAAGCGCTTGGCCAGCGGGTAGGCGAGCCCCAGCCGCACGGCGAGGTTGCGGGCGCCCCCGGCCACCGCGCGGACCGCGTGACCAACCGACTCCTGGTTGAACCCGAGCACCGCCACGGCCGCCGCCGTCAGCAGCACGCCCTGGATCACGAACACGGGGATGTCGGCCTCTCCGAAGACCTCGGGAGCCAGTGTCGGCCCGAAGATCCCCCAGCCCAGGACCGCCAGGCCCAGGACCGAGCCCAGCGGCCTTCG
Source organism: Actinomycetota bacterium (assembly GCA_036374295.1). Taxonomy (GTDB): domain Bacteria; phylum Actinomycetota; class UBA4738; order UBA4738; family CALAEC01; genus DASUTW01. Next base: position 5,029 of record DASUTZ010000228.1, on the reverse strand, counting down.
CGGGACGAGACGCCACAGCAGGCCCGCCAGGCCCAGGGCGAGGATGCCCGGCCCGGCGAAGGCCGAGGCCGCCTCTCCCTCGACGATGGCGAAGGCCGTCATCCCTCCCCCGACCATCAGGGCCACCGCTCCCAGCACGAGTCCGCGCAGGCGGTGCCGCCGGGCGGGCGGCTCGGGCAGATCCCGGATGGCCCGGATGATGTTCAGGCGGCTGATGCGCGCGCTGGTGAAGAGGGCGGTCAGGAGGGAGATCGCCAGGCCGATCAGGAAGCCCCCCACGATGCTCACCAGCGGCGCCGACAGGACGAGCTCCAGCGAGAACTCCCCGGCCCCCGCGAAGATGTCCGCCGCCACGCGAACGATCGCCGCCCCCACCGCGATCCCCGCCACCGCCCCGATCGCCGAGGCCACCAGCCCGTACAACGAGCCCTCGATGTAGAAGGAGCGCACGAGCTGGCCCCGCCGCATCCCGACCGCCCGCATCATGCCCAGCTCGCCCTTCCGCTCCTCGGAGAGCATCACGAAGATGTTGACGAGCAGCAGGATCCCGGCGATGACGGCGAAGGATCCGATCGAGAGAAAGAGCTCCGAGAACTGGCTCCCCGACCGGTCGGCCGCGTCCACGACGTCGCGCTTGCTGTCCACGACGTCCACGCCCTCCAGGCCCTCGATCCGCTCCCGGATCAGCGGAACGACCTCATCGGTCGGCTCCTCGCCCTCGAACACGCCCCCCTCGTTGGAGACGAACGCGAGCGACGTGGGGGGCGAGGCCTCGAGGTCGGGCGGCGCGGCCGCCACCAGCTCCTCCAGCGTCCCGGGCGCCACGAAGACGTTGAAGCTCTCGGCGCTGAACTCGGTGGTGTACCCGGCGACGCCCAGGCGAGGGACCAGGCCGGTGACGCGCAGCTCGCGCTCGCTCCCGTAGGCGAAGAGGGTGATCTCGTCTCCTGGCTCGACGTCGAGGTGCGCTGCGAGGTCCTCGGTGATCACGGCCTCGCCCTGGGCGGGCGTCACCGCGCCGTCGAGGCCCGTGGCGGCGGGGTCGCCGCCGAACGAGCCGGCCTCCTCGAGGTCCATCTCCAGGACGAGCAGGCGGGGCTGCACGGCGACGTCGTCGGTTCCCAGGCGGACGGCGGCGGTGCCGGCGGCCCGGATCCCGAAGGTCACGCCGTCGACGCCCGGCTCGTCCTCGAGCCCGTCGAGCGCCTCGCGCAGCAGGGGCAGGGACTCGGTCCCGAACCCCGTGACCGTCTCGTCGATCGGACCCAGCTGGGTCTCGGCGCTGGCCCGGATCGAGCTGTCCAGCGTGTCCCCCACGATGAACGACCCGGTGATGATCGCGGTCCCCAGGAGCGATCCCAGGATGACGAGGACGGTCTCCCCCGGCCGCCGGGCGATGGATCGGAGCGCGAGACGCCGCGGGACCGCGTGGCGGGCCGCGGTGACGATCGCCAGCAGGCCCAGGAGGCCGGCGAGGATCGCCAGCGCCGGGAGGTACGTGGGGTTCACGGAAGGGTCCCCGGCAGGAGGCCGGGCAGGAGGCTGGGAAGCGCCAGCGTAGCCGCGACCAGGAGCACGGCCACGAGGGCGAGACCCAGCCACGGCGGACGCCTCCTGCACGCCTGCCCCTTCAGCGGCCGTCTCCACCTCATGGCAGGGGCTCGTCGCCGACGATCTGGCCGTCGTGCATCGAGACGATCCTCGACGCCGTCCGCGCGATCGCCAGGTCGTGCGTGACGAGGATCACCGTGAGGCCTTCCTCGTTCAGGCGACGCAGCAGCGTCATCACCTGCTCGGCCGTGACGCTGTCCAGGTTCCCCGTGGGCTCGTCGGCCCACACGATCGAGGGGCCGGCCGCCAGGGCCCGAGCGATCGCCACCCGCTGCTGCTCCCCTCCCGAGAGCTCCGGGGGGCGGTGGCCCAGCCGATGGCCGAGGCCCACGAGATCGAGCACGTTCTCCGCTTGCACGCGCGCCTCCCTTGGCGGCACGCCGTTCAGCAGCAGCGGCAGCTCGACGTTCTCGGCCGCCGTGAACACCTGGATCAGGTTGAAGGCCTGGAACACGAAGCCCATCTCGCGGCCTCGGAAGCTGGTGCGCACCCGGTCGGGCATCGAGTGGATCTCCTGACCCGCGATGGAGACCTCGCCCTCGTCGATCTCGTCAAGGCCCGAGAGGCAGTTGAGGAGGGTGGTCTTGCCCGAGCCCGAGGGGCCCACGACCGCCACCATCTCGCCGGGGTGGACCGTGAGGTCGAGGCCGCGCAGCGCCTGCACGTCGGCCGCCCCCGTGTGGTAGGTCTTCACCACCTTCCGGGCTTCGAGGATCGGCTCGCTCATGGAGCCGGAGGGCTCAGGCGTAGTACTCGACGATGAGACGCTCGTCCACCTCGACGGGGAGCGGGATCTCCCCGCGCTCGGGCAGGCGCTCCAGCCTGCCCCCCGCGGCCTCGGTTCGGCTCAGGTAGGGGGGGACGTCGGGCGCCACCTCGAGCGCCTCGCGGACCGACACGAAGTTGCGGGCCTTGTCCGCGACCGTGACCGTCTGGCCCGGCCGAACCTGCGCGCTGGGGATCGAGACCCGGCGCCCGTCGACCAGCACGTGGCCGTGCGAGACGAGCTGGCGGGCCTGCCGCTGGCTCAGAGCCAGCCCCAGGCGAAGGACCAGACTGTCGAGCCGCGTCTCCAGCATCTGGAAGAGGGCCTCGCCGGTGACGCCGTGGCGCCGCGAGGCCTTGGCGAAGTACTTCCGGAACTGCCGCTCCCCGATCCCGTAGATCGCGCGGAGCTTCTGCTTCTCGGCCAGCCGCACCTGGTACTCGGTCTCACGCCGTCGGGCGCGACCGTGCTCCCCGGGGGGGTAGGGTCGCTTCTCCACCGGGCAGTTGGGCCGTCCGCAGACGGCGACGCCCAGGCGGCGGCAGATGCGGTGTCGTGGTCCTCGCTTCAGCATGGCAGGAAGTGGATGCTACCTCAGGAGCCCGCTCCGCGACTACGGCCGATGAGCCGCCGCTCCCAGAAGGGTCTTCGTGAGCGCATCGACGGAAGAAGCTGCGGATGAGACGGCTGTTCGCGTTCCCCTGGCGGATGCAGCACCTTCCCCTCCGGGCACGTCCTGCTCACCTACCATCCGGCGCCCGGCGCCCGCGCTGGGTGACGCGCTCGGCTACTCTGTCTCCGCGGACATCCGACCAGAGGAGGACGACCCAGTGGGAGCCCTGCCCGAGCCGATCGAGGAGGTGCTGAACGCGGCCCTCGTCTGCGAGCTCTCGGTGGTGAGCGCCGCGGGCCGCCCGGTGACCCACCCGATGATCCCCCTCTACGACGGCGAGCGCATCTACATGACTTCGAGCGCGCTGTTCAGCCGCAAGCTCGACCACATCCGCGCCAACCCCAAGGTCTCGATCTCGATCAGCGACCTGGGCGCGACGCACGACGAGCCGATGGGCAGACGCGTCACCGTCCAAGGCGAGGCGAGGATCCTCGAGGACGACCCCCACACGACCTGGGAGCGGATCCTGCCGCTGTGGATCGCCAAGGAGCCCATCGTGAAGGGCTTCTACGAACAGCGCGTGGCGCTGCCTCTGTTCTGGGAGCGGGCCCTGATCGAGGTCACGCCGCGCCGCGTGCTCGTCTGGGAGGACGGCGACACCTCGCGCGACCCGGAGGTCGTCGAGCTCGAGGAGGCGGCGCGATGAGGGTCGACGCGCAGCTGCTGTCTGAGGTCCGCGACCGCTTCGAGCACGCCGTGCTCGTCTTCCTCGACCCCGAGGGATATCCGATGAGCGTGGCCACGGCCTATTCGGTGGATCTTCAGCGCGGGGTCGTGGAGCTCGACCGTCCGGCCGGCACCCTCCCCGCCCCCGGCACCGAGGTCAACGTGATCTTCAGCCACATCCGTCCCCAGCCCGAGATGGGCTATGACGAGCGGCGCTACGTCCAGCTCTGGGGACGGCTCGACGAGGCGGGAGACCGCCTCCGGCTGGCTCCCGAGCGCGCGCACTCTTGGGACGAGCAGAAGGTGCCGTTCTTCCAGTACTCCGAGCTCACCGTGCCTCAGGCCCACCGCTACATGGAGGAGCTCTCGGAGCGCCAGGGGCGGAAGGTGCGCCCCCGCCTCTCCTTCGGGTGGCTTGCCCTGCGCACGACCCGGGCCCCCTTCCTCTCGGCCACGATCGTCCCGGTCCTGCTGGGGATCGCCGTCGCGGCGCTCCAGGGCTCGTGGGACCTGTGGCTGGCGCTGCTCACGGTGCTGGCGGCCTCGTTCATCCACCTCGCGCTCAACGTGGCGAACGACGTGTTCGACACGATGTCGGGCGCGGACGCGGCGAACACGACGCCCACGAAGTTCAGCGGAGGCTCCAGGGTGGCGCACTACGGCCTCGTCAGCCTGAAGGGGCTGGCCCTGCTCTCGGCGGGTCTCTACGCGGCGGGCATCGGGATCGGGCTGTACCTCGCCCTCGTCACCGACTTCTGGCCACTGTTCTGGCTGGGCGTGGCCGGCGTGGCGATCAGCGTCTTCTACACGGCGCCGCCCTTCCGCCTCGTTCACCGGGGGCTGGGCGAGATCGCCGTGGGCCTGGGGTTCGGGCCGATCATGGTGCTGGGCGCCTACTTCGTTCAGGCCGAGCGCTTCTCGTGGGAGGCGGGGTTCGCCTCGATCCCCGTGGCGATCCTGATCTCGCTGATCCTCTACGTGAACGAGATCCCCGATCGGAGAGGCGACGCGGCGGCCGGGAAGCGCACCCTGCCCGTGCGGTGGTCCAAGGGCGCCGTCATCGCCGCCTACGTCGTCGCCGCCACCCTCACGTACCTCGCCATCGCGGGCGGCGCCCTCGTCGGGATCATCCCTCGACCCACGATCCTAGCCCTGGCCACGATCCCGCTGGCGGTGAAGGTGGCCCGCGGGCTGTGGGAGCACTACGACTCGCCCTACACGCTGATGGGCGTGATGGGCGTGAACATCCAGCTCCACGCCCTCACCGGCGGGCTCCTGATCCTCGGCTACCTGATCGCGATCTGGGCGGATAG
>DASUTZ010000227.1:0-3476 GCA_036374295.1 Actinomycetota bacterium | reverse complement strand
GATCGCCGCCGCGACGACGTTCCCGCGCCGCGAGCCCGGCGCAAGGCCGACGGGCCGCCGACCGACGGCGACCCTCCTCGCGCTGGGGCTGGTCGGCGGCAGCATCCCCTTCGTGCTCTTCTTCGAGGGCCTGGCCCGCGCCTCGTCCGTCCAGGCGGCCTTCATCCACAAGACCCTGCTGCTGTGGGTCGCGGCCCTGGCGGTCCCGCTGCTCCGCGAGCGGGTGGGTCTGCCGCACCTGGGGGCGTTCGCTCTCCTGATCGCGGGCCAGGCCGCGCTCACAGGCGGCCTGAGCGGCTTCGGGTGGGGCGCGGGCGAGTGGATGGTGCTCGTGGCCACGCTCCTGTGGGCCGTCGAGCTCGTGATCGCCAAGCGCCTGCTCCGCTCCTTCGGGTCCTCCACCCTGGGCATCGCGCGGATGGGCGTGGGCTCCGTGGCGCTGCTCGGCTGGCTCGCCGTGACGGGGCGTCTAGGCCTCCTGCTGGGGCTCGAAGCGAGCCAGTGGGCGTGGGCCCTGATCACCGGCGCCATCCTGGCGGCCTTCGTGGGGACCTGGTTCGCGGCGCTGGCCCGGGCCCAGGCCGTCGACGTGACCGCCGTCCTCGTCTTCGGCGCGGTCGTCACCGGCGTGCTGGCCGCGGGCGTGCAGGGCGTCCCGCTCGCCTCCCAGGCTCCCGGCCTGCTCCTGGTGACCCTGGGCACGGCGATCGTCGCCGTGGCAGCCCTGCGGCCGGTCCCGGCCCGAGCCCGGGAGGTGGGGTGACCCTCAGCGGCTCGCTGCTCTTCGCGCGCTACGCCTTCCCGCCCAACGCGCTCGGGTACTGCGGCCCCGACGCATCGCCCGTGATGGCCGAGCACCTGGCCCAGGGGCACGCGGATCCGGGTCTCGAAGGGCTGGCCCGCGGCTTCGAGGGGGCCTGGCCCTACCTCCGGCTGATCGCCGAGTCAAATGGGATCGGGGACCCGCTCGAGGACCGCGTGGTCGAGGCCTACTGGGTCGGCGGACCCCTCCTCGATCGGGTGAGGGCGGGCGCGCTCGGCCGCTTCCTCGAGGAGACGTTCCGGAGCCGGGCGGGGACCTCGTGGCGAGTCCTCGAGGGGCTGGCAGGGGCGGGGGGCGTCCCGCACCACAACCTCCACGTGTTCGGGGTCTACCCGTGGCTGGGGCTCCTCCGGATGGGGCACGAGGCCGAGCCCATGCGGGTCCTCGAGGCCTGCCGGACCCGGTGGGCCCGGGTGCTGGCGGTGGAGCCCGGACGGGCGCTGGTCCGCTCACGGACCCTGGCGTGGGACGGCCATGCGCTCGCCTTCGGCCACCCCACCGTGAGCTGGGCGGCGACGGAGGCGGGAGGGAGAGAGGTGGCGCCTCGCCTGGCCCCCGGCGATCTGGTCTCGGTCCACTGGGATCGGGTCTGCGACCGACTCACGCGCCGGGGAGCACGGACCCTCCACCGGGAGACCCTCCGAGCGCTCGCCGCCGCTCAGCGGAGCTCCGTCGGCCCCGCGGCCGTCCTGAGCTGATCTCAGAGATCCGCCAGCGCCTCCAGGAAGCTCCGGACGTCGTCGGGGCCGTCTAGGGCGGCGTGGGCCAGGGTCGGCCGCTCGTCGTCCTCGCCCCGCACGACGACGGCGAGGCCCGAGTCGCGGATCTCCCGGAACGCGTCCTCGTCGGTGACGTCGTCCCCCAGGTAGACCGGGACGGCGTCCGTCAGCCCCAGCACCTCGAGGAACCAGCGGAGGGCTCGGCCCTTGTCCCAGTCCAGATCCGGGCGGAGCTCGAGGATCCGCTTCCCGCCCGTGACCCTGAGGCGCGGGTGCCGGGCGGCCACCTCGTCCACGACCCGGCCCACGCCCGGGATCCCGTCGGCCTCCATCCCCCGGACGTGCACCGCGATCGCCACCCGCTTCCGCTCGAGTCGGGCCCCGCCCGGGAGCGCCTCACGAAGCTCGCCCTCGGCCGCGTCGAGATCGGGCAGGTACTCCTCCCCCTTCAGCTCGTGACGGCCCCCCGGGGTGACGATCTCGAATCCGTGGCTCCCCGCGTAGGCCACGCCGTCCACGCCCACGCGCTCGCGCACGTCCTGGAGATCCCGACCGCTGACCACAGCGAGGGGCCAGCGGTCCCGCAGACGCAGCAGCGCGCCCCGCATCTCGTCGCCCAGGATCGCCTGCTCGGGGGCCTGGACGATCGGGGTCAGGACCCCGTCGTAGTCGAGGAAGATCGCCGGGGACAGTCCGGCCAGGTCGGCGAGACGCTCCCTGGCGTCGGGCAGATCGCGGATCGGCAACCCCTCGCTCACGCCGCCCGCCGGTATGGGGGGGTCAGGCGGAGCGCAGGCGCTGGCGTCCGAACGTGCGGGGCAGCTGCGTCGCCTCGTGCTGGGCGCAGAACCTCGCGGGGTTGTAGACGGAGAGCACGGTTTCGCAGCCGTCGTGCACGCACACCCGCCCTCTCGGGTAGCGGCGGCTGGGGCGTCGCGTGCCCTGTACGAGCCTCCCCGCCAGCTGGAACTCGGCCATTCGATCCCTCCGGCACGAAGGGTCTCAGTCCGGGCGCCTCCATCCGAGGGCCGAGGGTCCCGCAGCGAGAGGGACCGTCGGACCCTGTCACCGGCGGCGCGCCGACAGGGGACGGCTGGGGGCGGGGATCTCGGCCCGGACCCTTGCGTCCACGACGGCCAGGCCCTCGGGCAGCACGATCACGGGGTTGAGGTCCATCTCGGCGATGGCGGGGTTGTCCTCGACCATGGCGCCGACCCGGAGGAGGAGGTCCTCGAGCGCGGCGACGTCCCCGCCGGGAGCGCCGCGGTAGCCCTCGAGGAGGGGGAAGGTCTGGAGCGAACGGATCATCTCGGACGCATCGAGGTCCGTCAGCGGAGTGATCCTGACGGCCACGTCCTTCACCAGCTCGGCCGTGGTCCCCCCGGCCCCACACGCCACGACCGGCCCGAACAGCGCGTCGTGGACCACCCCGACCAGCATCTCGATGCCGCCCGAGACCATCGCCTGGACCAGGAACCCCTCGACCTCGTGGCCGGCCTGCTTCACGGAGGCCGCCATCTCCTCGGCGGCGCCGCGGACGGCATCCGATCCCTCCAGCGAGAGCCGCACGGCGCCGGCCTCGGTCTTGTGGATCAGCCCCGGGGCCACCGCCTTGAGAGCGACTTCGCCCCCGAGCTCCCCGGCCGCCGCGCCAGCCTCCTCCGGCGTCGAGGCCAGCCGCCAGGAGGCCAGCGGGATCCCGTAGCAGTCGAGGAGGCGGAAGGTCTCATCGGGCTCGAGCCAGCGCGGGCCGGCGGCCACGATCTCGCCGAGGAGCGCCGCCGCCTCGTCGTTCCGAGCCTCGATCCTGGGGGGCGTCCCCTCGGGCCGCCCGCGCCACTCCGCGTGCCGGTACGCGTGGGCCAGGGCGCGAGCCGCGTCCTCCGGATACGAGTACGAGGGGATCCGCCGACCCTCGGTCCGCAGCTCGTCCG
>DASUTZ010000226.1:0-4909 GCA_036374295.1 Actinomycetota bacterium | reverse complement strand
CCGCCATCACTCCCCCATGAAGAACACGAGCTTGAACTTGCCGATCTGCACCTCGTCCCCGCTGGCGAGCTGCGTGCTGTCCACCCGGTCGCGGTTGACGTACGTGCCGTTGAGGCTCCCCATGTCGTGGATGAAGAACCTGCCCTCCTTGCGGCGGAACTCCGCGTGCCGCCGAGACACCGTGATGTCGTCGAGGAAGATGTCGCTCTCGGGGTGGCGCCCGGCCGTCGTCACGTCCTTGTCCACGAGGATGCGCGAGCCCGCGGTCGGACCCCGCTTCACCACGAGGAGCGCCTGCCCGGCCTGCAGCTCGTCCAAAGGCAGGTAGATCTCCTCCCCCGCTTCATCCTCGATCTCGGTCGCGGCCAGACCCACCGTCGTGTCGTCCTGGAGGGCGTGACCGCAGTGCGCACAGAAGCGCGCGTCGTCTGGGTTCCTCTCACCGCAGCGGGTGCAGTACATCGGCCTCCGATCCGACCCGAAGCCTCAGGGAGAGGCTGAGGCGACTGTATCGGACGGTCCCAGAACGGTCAACGAGGGCTGGACGGGCTCAGGCCTCCTCGTCTCCTCCCTCGGCGAACGACCGGTACCCCTCGGCGGTGAGCAGCTCCTCGAGCTCGGCCGGATCGGACATCTCGACCACGACCATCCACCCCTCGCCGTAGGGATCCTCGTTCACCAGCTCGGGCTGGTCCTCCAAGGCCGCGTTGCGTTCGGCCACGCGGCCCGACACGGGGCTGAAGATGTCCGAGACCGACTTCGTCGACTCGACCTCGCCGAAGGGCTCGCCGGCCCTGACCTCGGTCGCCTCCTCGGGCAGGTCCACGTAGACGACGTCGCCCAGGGCGTCCTGCGCGAAGTCCGTGATGCCGACCCGGACCCTGTTCGCGTCCTCGGCCGCCGCCCACTCGTGCTCCTTCGTGTAGCGCAGGTTCTCTGGGTAGTCCATGGTCCCCCTCCGTCACGAGGCCGGGCGAGCGTATCGGAACGTGATCTCTCGACGCAACGCCGGCAGGCGCATACGGTCGAGCTCCTGCACTGAGATCGACACTCCCGGCTGGGCCTCGATCAGCGAGATCGGGCCTCCCGGGATCCCCAGGGCCTCCCGCAGCGCCGGCGGGTCGCCGATCGCCTCGATCCGGTACGGCGGCACGAGATGCTCCCCATCGATGGTCATCCCGGCGTCTCCGGGGGCGAACCAGCTCGAGGCGACCACGCGCACACCGCTCACGGCGATGGCCTCGGCCCCCGCGTCGCGAAGCTCCTGGACGAGATCGAGCATCGGCTCCCACGACACCCGGGCCATCTGATCCGCGAGGTCGACCCGGAGGCCCGGCCCGCGCACCTCGGTCGTCCCGGCCAGGACCTGGAGGTCCCGGAGCGTCTTCCGCGCGTCGCGCAGCGCGAGGTCCCCGCGCTCGGCCGTCCCCTCGTAGCGGAACAGCTTGAGCCGCAGGTCGGCCAGCTGGCGCGCGAGCTGGTCGGCCTCCTCGTTCAGGTCGGAGAGGATGCGGGCCAGGTCCTCGGGCGCCTCGGCGGCGAGCCGGGCCGTGGCGTCCCCTCGGGTGCCCGCCTGGACCCCGACCAGCAGGCCCACGGCGAGGGCGACGACCACGAGCGCGATCTTCGTCTGCGTGCGGCTCGGCGGCCGCATCGTCGGCCGCCTCGGGCCCGGATCGTGGAGGTCGAGGTAGTCCATCAGTCTCGGAACAGGTAGTGGCGGATCCCCGCCAGGCTCTGGAACATCCGGATCCCGAACACGACCACCACGCCGATCGTCAGGTCAGGAGCTCCCAGCCTGTCCCCCACCCAGACGATGAACGCGGCCAGCAGGGTGTTCGAGAGGAACGCCACGATGAACTCCCCCTCCCGGTATCCTCCCTCGAGGCGGGACAGGAGGCCGGCCAGCACCGTGTCGAGGGCGGCCACCACGATGACCGGAAGGAAGGGAGCCAGCGCGGCCGGCAGGGTGGGCTGGAAGAACAGCCCGATCGCAATCCCCGCCAGCAGGGCGATCAGCGCGATCATCGATCCGCCTTTACGGGCACCGCGTGGCGGAACTCCTGGAGGCCCGGGAGCGCGGGGGCGTGGAGCTGGTCCTCGGACCGGATCGAGAAGCCCAGCCCGTAGATCTCCTTCCACACCGCGAACCGCTCGGCGATCTCCGAGTCCTCCAGCCCGTCGAGCAGCGCCTCCGGGTTCCCGATCGCGGCGATCCGGTAGGGCGACGACACCGCCCGGTAGTTCACGAGGATCACGCTCCCGGCCTTGCGGATCGCCGAGGTCGCGGTGAGGCGCCGCCCGTTCACCGAGACGGCCTCGGCCCCCGATCGCCACAGCGCGTTCGCCACCAGCTGGAGATCCACGTCCTGGATCCTGAGGTCGGTCAGCTCGTCGCGCGTCGTGGCCGGCTTGGGGCTGTCGGAGAGCTCCACCACGACGCCGGGGCCCTCGACGCCCTCCAGCCCCACCTCCCGGCGCAGGCCCTCGAGCCGCCGGACGAGGTCGTCGACCTCCGAGGATCCCGCCCCCGCTCGCTTCCGGACGTCGTCCACCCGCGACGAGAGCCTGCTCACCTCCGTGGCGAGCTCGTGGATCGCCCCCCGGCGCTGCTCGATGAGGCGCTCCAGCTCGGCTCGGCGGGCCGGCGAGGTCTCCTCGCGGTTCCGCTCCTGGAGGAACCCAACGCTCACGAGGAACCCGAAGAGGGCCAGAACGATCCAGAGACCGATGTGGACCCGCGCCTCCCTCATCGCACGCCCTCCAGCCGCGCCCCGCCCGACGCTACCCTCGCAGCTCCTCCACCAGCGAGGCGTGGTCGGCGGCGAGCGCCCGGGCCGCCTCCTCCTCGTCGGCCTCCGCCCACACCCGCACGACCGGCTCGAGGGGGTGCGGCACGATCAGCGCCCAGTCGCGCCCCCGGAACCGCTTCACGCCGTCGATCGTCACGACGTCCTCCTCGGCGAACCGCTCGACGAGCCGCCGCATCACGGTCCCCTTCGCCTCCCACGGGCAGGGGACGTCGACGCGCACGACGTGGGTGCTGGGGAGGCCGTCCACGACCTCCCCCAGGGAACGGCCGCTCCGGATCAGGAGCTCGAGCAGCTTCGACAGGCTCATGACGGCATCGTAGGCCGGGAGGAAGCTGGGGAAGATGTAGCCGCCGCCCTCGGCGCCGGCGAAGGCGACGTCGCCCGCGTCGCTCGCCGCCGAGAGCGCGGCCGGCGAGATCCCGGTCCAGACGACCTTGCCCCCGCGCTCGCCCACGATCTCCTCCACGACCCGGCTCGAGGCGACCGGCACGGCGATCGTGGGCGCGGGGACGGTATCGGCCACGAGGCGTACGAACGTCAGCAGGGCCTGGCTCAGCCCGACGACGCGCCCGCGCTCGTCCACGAGCCACATCCTTTCGCCGGTGGAATCCATCAGGACGCCGAGGTCGGCCCCACCCGCCCGGACGAGCCCCCCCAGCGCCTCCAGGTGCTGCTCCTGCTGCTGACGGTTGAGGACCGAGCGCTCCTCCTCGACCGTGGCGTTGATGGCCAGGGTGTCCGCGCCCAGCCTCCCCAGCACCAGAGGAGCGGTGATCGCCGCGGCGCCCCATCCGTAGTCGATCACGACCTTGGGCCGGGCCTCCCGGACCGTCTCCGCGTCGACCACGCCCAGGATCCCGTCCAGGTAGTACTCGCGACCCCGCGCCGGGAAGGTGAGCTCCCCGATCTCGTGGTGGAAGGCCCGGCGGAGGTCGTCCCGGAAGAACCCTCGCTCCACCTTCCGCTGGGCGGACGGGCCGATGTCGATCCCCCGCTCGTCGATGAAGACGATCTCCACCGACTGGGCATCGCCCGGGGCCGTGCGGACCACGAACCCGCCTTCGGCGCGGCTGGTCCTGGCGTAGAAGCGCGTCACCGGGGTCGGGACCAACTCCAGGTCGTGCGCGTTGACGCCGGCCGCGTTCACGCCCGCGACCATAGCCCGCTTGATCACCCGCGCGGTCCGTGTAGGGTCCCTCCCTGCCGTCAGGACCGACTTCTTCGGCATCGTGCTGGCGAAGGCCAGGGCCAGGCGCATCGCCATCTCGGGGGTGATGTCGATGTTGACGAGCCCGGCCACGCCCCGCTCCCCGAACAGGCCCTGCTGTGTGGTGGTCTCCCACACGATGCTCTTGGAGACGAGCGCCCCGGGGTCGATCCGCTTGAACGGGAAGACCTTCACCCTCGGGCTGAGGACGGCCCCCTCGCCGACGTACACCTCGTCGGCCACGACGACCTCCTCCTCGAGGCGGGCGCCGTGTTTCACGTCCACGTTCTTGCCCACCACGCAGCCCCGGATCGCGGCCGAGGACCCGATGTAGGCGCCGTCGTGGACGATGGCCCGGTGGACGAACGCTCCGCTCTTCACCACGACGCCCTTGCCCAGCACCGAGTACTCGTGGACCGAGGCACCGGCTTCGATCCGCGCGTTCTCGCCGATGAGGACGGGTCCGTGGATCTGCGCGTCGGGATCGACCTCGGATCCCTCGCCCCGCCACACGCCGGCCTCCGTGCGGTAGCCCTCGATGTCCACCCGCACCTTCTCGTCGAGGATGTCCCGGTGCACCTGGAGGTACGCCTCGAGGTTCCCCACGTCGGTCCAGAAGCCCTCGGCCACGAACCCGTACACGGGCAGGCCCTTGTCCAGCAGCAGCGGGAAGAGCTGGCCGGCGAAGTCGTACTCCTCGCCCGCAGGCACGTGGTTCAGGACCTCGGGCTCGACGACGTAGATCCCGGTGTTGATCGTGTCGCTGAAGACCTCGCCCCAGCCCGGCTTCTCCAGGAAGCGCTCGATCCGGCCCTCGTCGTCGGCGATCACGATCCCGAACTCCAGGGGGTTCTCCACGCGCTTCAGCACCACGGTCACGGCCGAGCCC
>DASUTZ010000225.1:0-3318 GCA_036374295.1 Actinomycetota bacterium | reverse complement strand
GGTCGCCTCGTACTGGAACCGCCCGGTGTCGGTCACGACGCCCGCGTACAGCGACTTCGCGTCCTCGTCCGACATCCCGCCTCCCATGCGCTCGATCAGCCGGAAGACGATCTCCGCCGTCGAGGAGGCGTCGGGATCGATCAGGTTGATCGTCCCGAAGCCGTCGTTCGAGCGGTGATGGTCGATGCAGATCGACACGTTCGCCCGCTCCAGGAGGTGGATCATCCCGTTCAGCCGGTTGGCGGCGGCGGCGTCCAGGGTCACCAGGACTGAGGGCTCCTTCGGCATCTCCTTGGGGGTGACGATGAGCTCGGCGTTCCCCAGCGCGTCCACCCATCGAGGCCGTTCGGCCGGGTCGTTGGGCCAGGTCGCGGCCACCTTCTTCCCTCGCCGCGCCAGGAAGCCGGCCAGCCCGAGCATCGAGCCCATCGCGTCGGGGTCGGGGTTGACGTGACACACGAGCGCCACGTCCTCGGCCTCTTCGAGGACCCGGGCGGCCCGAGCCAGCGTCGTCTCGTCCAGCGTCACGTCTCCTCCTCGTGGATCCTCCGCAACAGCTCGTCGACGCGGTCACCCTCAGCGACGGCCTGATCCTCCTCGAACCGCAGCTCCGGGAGGAACTTCAGCCGGATCTGCCGTCCCAGCTCCGCGCGCAGCCGTGGGGCCGCCGAGCGGAGTCCCGCGGCCGTCGCTCTCCGGTCCCGCTCCTCCCCCAGCACGGTGTAGTAAACGACCGCCCGGCGGAGATCGTGCGTGACGTCCACGCCGGTGATCGTGATGAACCCCACCCTCGGATCCTTCAGCCGCTGGACCTCCTCGGCCAGGACCTTCCGGAACTCCTCGGCCACGCGCTCGGGGCGGCCGCCGTCAGTCATCGTGGCCGTGGAGGCTCGTATGGCTCGAGATCACCTCGATCTCCGGCTGACGGTCCAGGTATCGTTCCACTTCGTGCATCACCTTCTTGATCTGGTACCCCTCCCCGCCCACCGCCGACACGGCGAGCGTCGCCCGCCGCCACAGGTCCTGGTGGTCGACCTCGGCCACCGCCACGTTGAACCGCTGGCGAAGGCCGGCCGTGAGGGACTTCACCACCCGTCGCTTCTCCTTGAGCGAGCCGGCGAGGGGGATCCGGAGATCGAAGGCCGTGAGCGCCACGAGCATCGCGACCACATCTAGAGGGAGCGCGCGACCTCGCGGACCTCGTAGGCCTCGATGACGTCCCCCTCCTTCACGTCCTGGAAGTCCTCGAGGCCGATGCCGCACTCGAACCCCTCCTGGACCTCGCGGACGTCGTCTTTGAAGCGGCGCAAGCTCGCGATCCGTCCGTCGTAGACGACGACACCGTCCCGGACGAGGCGGGCCCGAGCGTTCCTCGTGATCGTGCCCTGGGTGACGTAGCAGCCGGCTGCCCGGCCGGCTCGCGGCACCTGGAAGATCGCCCGGACCTCGGCCCGGCCCAGCGCCACCTCCTCCTCGCCCGGGGTTAGCAGGCCCGACATCGCCTGCTTGATCTCGTCCACGGCCTCGTAGATCACCCGGTAGGTGCGGATGTCCACGCCCTCCTGCTCGGCCGCCGCGCGCGCGTTCGGGTCGGGCACGACGTTGAACCCCACTACGACGGCGCTCGAAGCCTGGGCCAGCATGACGTCGCTCTCGGCGATGGCCCCGACGCTCTGGTGGAGGATCCGCACGCGGACCTCGTCGCCGGAGAGTTTCGCGAGGGCATCGGCCAGCGCCTCCAGCGAGCCGCGCGTGTCCGCCTTCAGCACGAGGTTGAGGTCCGCGATCTCGCCCTCCCGCGCCGCCGTCGCCAGGATCTCCTCGAGGGTCTGGGCCGGCCGCTTGGCCACGATCTCGGCCGCGCGCTGGCGGGCCTCCCGCTCCTGGGCGATCCGCCTCGCCTCGCGCTCGTCCTCGGCCACCCGGAACTCGTCGCCCGCCTCGGGGGGGGACGACCAGCCGAGCGCCTGGACCGGCTTCCCCGGCCCGGCCTCCTCCACGGGGACGGCGTGCTCGTCGAACATCGCCCGCACGCGCCCATGGGCGGCCCCGGAGACGATCGCGTCCCCGACCCGCAGGGTCCCCTGCTGCACCAGCACGGTCGCAACCGGTCCCCGCCCCTTGTCCAGGTGGGCCTCGATCGCGATCCCCCTGGGCGCCGCCTCCGGGTCGGCCTTCAGCTCCTGGAGCTCCGAGACGAGGAGGAGCGTCTCGAGCAGCTTCTCGATCCCCTCGCCGCTCTTGGCGGAGACGTCCACGAACTCGTAGTCACCGCCCCATTCCGAGGGCTGGATGCCGACCTCGGCGAGCTGCTGTCGGACGCGCATCGGGTCGGCCTCGGGCTTGTCGATCTTGTTCACGGCCACGACGATCGGGACCGCGGCCGCCGCCGCGTGGTCGATCGCCTCGATCGTCTGGGGCATGACGCCGTCGTCGGCCGCCACGACCAGGACGGCGATGTCGGTGACCTGGGCCCCCCGGGCTCGCATCGCGGTGAAGGCCTCGTGGCCCGGCGTGTCGATGAACGTGATCTCGCTGCCGTCCTGCCGGACCTGGTAGGCGCCGATCGCCTGGGTGATGCCGCCCGCCTCGCCCGAGACCACGTCGGTCTGGCGGATCGCGTCGAGCAAAAGGGTCTTCCCGTGGTCGACGTGGCCCATGACGGTGATCACGGGGGGCCTGAGGGTCATGCGCTCGGGATCGAGGTCGTCGTCCTCGGGCTCGAGGTCCTCCTCGGGGGCCACGATCTCCACGGGCTGACCCAGATCCTGCGCGACGAGCTCGATCGCCTCGTCCGGGAGCGACTGCGTGATCGTCACCATCTGGCCGAGCTCCAGGAGCTTCCGGATGAGCGACGTGGGCTCGGTCCCCAGCTTGTCCGCGACCTCCTTCACGCTGGAGCCCCGGGCTATCTTGACCCCCTCGACCTCGGGCTCCGGCGCCGGCGGAGCCGCGGGCTCGGGCGCGGCGGCCGGCTCGGCGGGAGCGGGCTCGGCCCGCGGCTCCGCCGGCGCCTCCGCCTGGGCGGGGGCGGCCTCGGCCTTCTGCCCGGCGGGCTCGGCCTTCGTGGTGGTGGCCTTCGCGGTCTTGGCCTTCTTGGCCGAAGCCTTCCTCCGGGTGGGCGTGACGGGCTCCTCGGTGACGACCTTGGGCTTCCCCGCGGGGACCGCCTTCCCTCCGGAGGCCCGCAGGCGGGGGACGGCCTCGTCGGGCACGCTGGAGGAGGCCGTCAGGCCCGAGTACCCCATCTCCTCGAGGACGCCGATGAGCTCCTTGCTCTTGACGTCCAGCTCCTTCGCCAGCTCGTGGATCCTCACT
>DASUTZ010000224.1:0-2531 GCA_036374295.1 Actinomycetota bacterium | reverse complement strand
CGCGCGCGGCTTCGCCGCGCGCGCCGCCCCAGGGAAGGGTCAGGTCGTGTCCCGGTGCCGCTCGAACACCGGGCCCCTCAGCGCCGCGATCGTCAGCACGAGGAACCCG
Source organism: Actinomycetota bacterium (assembly GCA_036374295.1). GTDB lineage: Bacteria > Actinomycetota > UBA4738 > UBA4738 > CALAEC01 > DASUTW01. Next base: position 2,422 of record DASUTZ010000224.1, on the reverse strand, counting down.
ATACCCACCAGCACCAGAGCGACGCCCATCGCGATCGTGAACAGCGCGATCTGCTCCGCGAGGTAGGCGGTGTTCAGCGCCGTCGTGAACGCGGTGGCCGTGTTCCAGATGCCGCGGACGGGGTTCTCGACCGGCCGCCCCTCCTCCGTGGTCGCGGCCGCGGCCTCGTCGTCCGTCTCTTCACCCGTCTCCGTGATGTAGCGGGGGATCTCGGCGAACGCCCGGCCGCCGGTCGCCTCCAGCGCGTGGGACCTGATGATCTCGGCGAACTCCTTCGCCTCGCCTCCCGTCCTGATCTCCTGGCCCGGCTCGAGGTTCACCCCCTCGATCTCGGCCGCGTCGGGCGTGGCGGTGATGCTCTCCTGGGCGATCGTGTCCCGCACCTCGAGGAAGCCCAGGGTCCCGAGCACCGCGGCCCCGATCCCGAACAGGATCAGGACGATGCTGGCGAAGTAGCCCCCGAACCGAAAGAGCCTCGTCATGGTCACTCCCTTCCCTTCCGTTTGCAGGCAACCTAGATAGTGCCAGCCGAAGGGGTCAGGGTCGAATGGCCCCCTATGGAAAGGGAGGAAGCCCCGGGTCCTTGACCCTCTGCTCGTTCCGGCGCAGAGTCGGCGTGGTGCCGTCGGAAGAGGGGGAGCCATGGTGGTCACCGTGGTCGCCGCGCACGTCGCCGAGGAGCGCGGCTCGGAGTTCCGGCATTCGTTCGCGGGCGCGACCGCGGACCTGCCTCCGGGCATCGTCCAGACCTTTCTCCTGCACGTCCCGGAGAGTCACGAGTGGCGGATCCTCACCATCTGGAGGAGTCGTGAGGAGCTGGAGGCCTACCGCGCCGCCGTGGAGGTCCCCGAGGCGATCCGGATGTTCCGGGCCGTGGGTTCGGAGCCCGTGATGGGGGAGTTCGACGTGGTGGAGCAGGCCGCAGAGACGGCGGGGGCCTAGGCCGAGCGTCCGGGCTCGGCCGCCGTCACGCCCGCGGCGTGCCCGTTGGTCCGTGGGTGACACGCTTCCGCCATCGAGGCCAGGGTGTCCACGTCGGGCTGGAGGCGGTCGGGCCAGAGCCCCCGATGGGCGAGGAGGTCGAGGAACGCGTCAACCGCGACGGGGTCGAAGAGGTGGCCTGCGGCGCCGGCGATGTACGCCAGCGCCCGGTCCACCGGCCACGCCGGCCGGTAGGAGCGATCGGACGTGAGCGCGTCCCAGACGTCCGCGACCGTGGCGATGCGAGCGGCGATCGGGATCTCGTCCCCGGCCAGCCGGTCGGGGTAGCCGCTGCCGTCCCACCGCTCGTGGTGGTGGCGGATCACGGCGAGCGAATCGTGGAGAGAGGGCGCGCGGCCGGCCATCTCACCCCCGATGACGGGGTGCTGCTCGATCCAGGCCCAGTCCTCGCGGGTCAGCCGGTCCCGCTTGTGCAGCACGTCGTCCGGCACGCCGATCTTCCCGATGTCGTGGAGGAACGCTCCCTGGGCCAGCCCGCGGAGCTCGTCGGCGCCCATGTCCATACGGAGCCCGATCCGCATCGCGACCTCGGCCACGCGCGCGGAGTGGCCTCGCATGTGGCTGTCCTTCGCCTCCACCGCGCCGACCAGCGCATCCAGGGCCTCGGGGTGGCCCCGGGAGACGAGCTGGATCGGGTCCCTGATCGAGACCGTGGCCAAGGCCTCGCGCACGCTCCGGGTTTGTCGCGACTGCGTCGTCACGGACCAGGCCGCGGCCGCGAACCCCGCCAGCAGGTACACGTGGTAGTCCCACCAGGAGACGCGCCAGAGGTGCCCCACCTCGAGCGCGACCGCCGCGTTGGCCGAGAGCCACGCCGCCGACATCAGCCCGAGCTGGACGCGGTCCCTCCCCAGCCGCCAGCGATGCCAGTGGACGGCCCCCACGCCGAGCAGCGTCACCGTGGTGCCCCCGATGAGGACCCATCTGGCGGCCTCCTCGCCGTGGATGGGACGCAGGCCCGAGAGCGCGTGAGGGCGAGCGATGAGGACGAGCGAGAACGCGGAGAGCAGGGTCGCGGCCGCCAGGAGCGAGCCCCTGGGGAAGCGCCCGACGAGTCGCTTGGTGGCCCGGTCCGGAGCGGCGGCCAGGGCGAGGCAGGCGGCGAAGCCGGCCAGGGCCAGGACCGGGAAGCGGACCACCCAGAAGCTGAAGCCGCGGCCCCCGATCCCGGGTGTGGTCATCCCGTGGGCGAACATCAGGACGCCGACCGCGAGGCACCCCATGGCCATGAGCACCGGCGCCGCCTCCCTCGCCTTGGCGGCGGAGATCGCCGTGAGGAGCGCCACGATCAAGGCGCAGAGGGCGATCGCGCTGACGACCACGATGTGGAAGCGGGGCGACTCGAAGATGGGATCGAGCGTGGGGACCGAACGGAGGACCAGGGTGATCCCAAGAGGAACGAGGAGGAGGATCACGAGCA
>DASUTZ010000223.1:0-2219 GCA_036374295.1 Actinomycetota bacterium | reverse complement strand
CCCCATCGCGTCGGCCAGGATCGCCACCGAGTGCAGGAAGTTCCGGATCATCACCGGCTTGAAGACGTTGAGCTCGAAGTTGCCCTGGGAGCCGGCGATCGCCACGGCCGCGTCGTTCCCCATCACCTGGACGCAGACCATCGTCAGGGCCTCGGCCTGCGTGGGGTTCACCTTGCCCGGCATGATCGAGGAGCCGGGCTCGTTCTCGGGGAGCTCGAGCTCCCCGAGGCCCGAGCGGGGCCCGGAGCCGAGCCAGCGGATGTCGTTGGCGACCTTCATGAGGGAGACCGCCAGGGTCCGGAGGGTGGCGCTGGCGTGAACGAGGGCGTCGTGGGCCGCGAGGGCCGCGAAGGCGTTCGGAGCCGCCCGGAAGGGGAGCCCCGTCAGCTCGGCGATCCTGGCGGCGGCCATCTCGCCGAAGCCCTCAGGCGCGTTCAGCCCCGTCCCGACCGCCGTCCCGCCGATGGCCAGCTCGTGGAGCCCGTCCAGGGACTCCTCGATCCGCTCCAGGTCGTCGTCGAGCTGGGCCACGTAGCCGGAGAACTCCTGGCCCAACGTGAGCGGGACCGCGTCCTGGAGGTGGGTCCGCCCGATCTTCACGATGTCCGAGAACTCCTTCGCCTTGGCGTCGAGCGCGTCGCGGAGCGCCCGAAGGCTCGGGAGCAGTCGCTCGGTCACGGCCCGGGCCGCGGCCACGTGCATCGCCGTGGGGAAGGTGTCGTTCGAGGACTGCGACATGTTGACGTGGTCGTTGGGGTGGATCGGCTCCTTCGAGCCCAGCTCGCCGCCCGCCAGCTCGATCGCCCGGTTCGCGATCACCTCGTTCGCGTTCATGTTCGACTGGGTGCCCGAGCCCGTCTGCCAGACGAAGAGGGGGAAGTGGTCGTCGAGGGCCCCGTCGACCACCTCGTCGGCGGCCCGGACGATCAGCCCCCCGCGCTCGCGGTCGAGCTTCTCGAGATCCATGTTCACGAGCGCGGCGGCCTTCTTGAGGATCCCGAATGCCCGGACCACCTCGGTCGGCATCCGGTCGTCGCCGATCGAGAAGTGGTGGAGCGAGCGCTGCGTCTGCGCCCCCCAGTACCGGTCGGCGGGGACGTCGATCGCCCCCATGCTGTCGGTCTCGGTGCGCGTCGGCATCATCGACCCCCTGTGGTGTCTCCGAGGACCGATTCTAGGCGCCGCGGGCCGGGACCCGCAGGCGCTCACTCCTTCTGGGCCAGGATACCCACCATGTTGCCGTCGGGATCGGTGAACATCGCGAAGCGACCGACGCCTTCGATCGGCATCGGCTCCACGAGGGTCTTGCCTCCCAGCTTCTCGGCCGCCAGGAGCGTGGCCTCGAGATCCTCCACGTCCACGTAGATCGTCACGTACGTGGGCACCGCCTCGCGGGTGGGCATCAGCCCGCCTCCGATCCCGGCGTCGCCGTCGGTCAGGACCAGGCGGTAGCCGCCGGCGGCCTCCTGCATCGTCCATCCGAAGAGCTCGCGGTAGAAGCGCTCTGAGCGCTCCGGGTCCTCGACACCGATCTCGAAGTGCACGACGGGACGTCCCATGGGTCGCACCTCCTCCTCCGTGCGGTGACCAGGGTCCCGCCTCGGAGGCGCGGGGGCCAGGGGAGGGGGACCCACGCCGCCCGGGCCGGTCGGCCCATGAGCGACCTCTCACGCGGGTCTCACGATCGACGCACCGGGTAGGGAGAGGGTGTGGTCAGGCCCACCTGAGGAGGAAGTCGATGCGCAGACTGGTGCTGCACGGTGCTGGCGACGGCGAAGGTCCTGGGCTGGCGCCCGCCCTGCGGTGAACGCCGATGACGTCGTATGCCGGGGGGTGATCGGACCGAAGACCGTGGCGACAACATCAGGGTGCCGCGGGGAGCGAGCTGCACCCTGCAGGGCACGATCGTGGGAGGGAACGTCTTCGTCAAGCGCGGAGCGGTCCTCCGGGCGATCGGCGCTCGCATCGAGGGCAACGTCCAGGCCAAGAGGGCGAGGAACGTGATCGTCCGGGCCGTGGACGGGGACGTCCAGGCGTTCTCCAACCGGGGCGGGGTCGTGATACGCGGCAACCGCATCGATGGGAACCTTCAGTGCAGGTCGAACAGGCCGGCTCCGGTCGGCGGGAACAACCGCATGAGCGGGAACAAGGAAGGCCAGTGCCGAAGGCTCTGAGCTGAGGCGTGAGGGGGCGGCGGCGGCCCCGCATCCGCGGGGCCG
>DASUTZ010000222.1:0-7546 GCA_036374295.1 Actinomycetota bacterium | reverse complement strand
TCGGCGGGCCAGGTCCAGGTCGCGCCGGGCGAAGGCCTCCATCGACGCTCGGAGCATGGGCCGGACCACGTCCCCCATCTCGACCAGGGCGGCGAGGATCGGCTCGCTGCGCGGCAGGTCGCGCGTGGCGTTCGCGATCTTAGCGATGTTGACCGCGATGTCCCCCACCCTCTCCAGGTGGAGGTTGATGTGGAGGATCGCGGAGACGAGGCGGAGGTCGGAGGCCACGGGCGTCTGCCGCGCCAGGAGGTCGAGGATGCGCCGCTCGACGTCCAGGTACCGATCGTCGATGGCATCGTCCGCCTCGACCACCGCGTCGCCCGTCCCGCCCGTGGTCAGCGCCGCCATCGCCTCCCCGATCGCCCGCTCCGCGCGCTCCCCCATCTCGCCGATCGCCGCCTCGAGGCCGGCCAGCTCGTCGTGGAAGCGGCGCCTCGGCTCCGCGCTCATCCGAACCGCCCCGTGACGTAGTCCTCGGTCCTCGGATCGGAGGGGTTGGTGAAGATGACCTCGGTGTCGTCGACCTCGACCAGCCGTCCCGCGCGGCTGCCATCCTCCAGGTCGATCGTGAGGAAGGCGGTCCGGTCGCTGACTCGGGCGGCCTGCTGCATGTTGTGGGTGACGATCACGATCGTGTAGTCGCTCACCAGCTCGCGCATCAGGTCCTCGATCTTCAGGGTGGCAATGGGGTCGAGCGACGAGCACGGCTCGTCCATCAGGATCACGTCGGGCTCCACGGCGATCGCCCGGGCGATGCACAGGCGCTGCTGCTGCCCGCCGGAGAGCGCCATCGCGGGCCCCCGCAGCGTGTCCTTCACTTCGTCCCAGAGCGCCGCCTTCGTCAGGGCCCATCGAACGCGCTCCTCGAGGTCCCCCTCGGAGCCCGAGATCCGGGGGCCGAACGCCACGTTCTCGAAGACCGACTTCGGGAAGGGGTTCGGCTTCTGGAACACCATGCCGATGCGCCTCCGGACCTCGACGGGGTCGACGCGCTCGTCGTACAGGTCGACCCCGTGGTACAGGATCGCCCCGTCCACGCGGGCGCCCTCGATCAGGTCGTTCATCCGGTTCAGGCTCCGGAGCACGGTGGTCTTCCCGCACCCCGAGGGCCCGATCAGGGCCGTGATCTGGCGCTCCCGGATCGCGAGGGTGATGTCGTCGACCGCGCGCACGTCCCCGTAGCAGACCGAGACGTTCCGCAGGTCCAGGATCGCCTCCCCAGCGGACCGGACCTCCACCCGGGGCTCGGGACGCTCCAGCCGCGTCTCCACCGGCTCACCACCTCCGCTCATATCGGTTCCTCAGGATGATCGCCAGCGCGTTGACCGCCAGGAGCACGACCAGGAGCACGACGATCGCCGCCGCGGCCAGCCCCTCCCGGAAATCGGCCTGGGGGAGCTTCGACCAGCGGAAGATGATCGCCGGGAGGGCCGTGTAGGGTCCCTGGAGCTGATCGACGAGCCCGCCCCCTCCCAGCGAGAGGAACCCCGTGGCCACCCCGACCATCAGGAGGGGTGCGGTCTCCCCGAAGGCCCTGGCCAGCGCCAGGATCGTGCCGGTGAAGACGCCGGGGGCGGCGTAGGGGAGAACGTGGCTGCGGATCGTCTCCCAGCGGGTGGCGCCCACGCCGTAGGCCGCCTCCCGGATTTCGCCTGGCACGGCCCGCAGCGCCTCCGAAGCGGTGATGATGACGATCGGGAGGACGAGGATGGCGAGGGTCATCCCCCCGGAGATGAGGCTCCGACCTCCGGTGAGGCCTCCCAGGACCCTCACGAAGATGGCCAGCCCGAGCAGCCCGTAGACGACCGACGGCACGCCGGCCAGGTTGCGGATGTTCGCGTTGATGAACCGCGTGAGCCTCGTATCCCTCGCGTACTCCTCGATGTAGATCGCGGCCCCGATCCCCAGCGGGAACGAGAAGAGCACGACGAAGGCCATCAGCCACAGCGAGCCCTGGATCCCCTGCCAGACCCCGACCCTGGACGCGATCGACGAGAGATCCGACGTCACGACCCCCAGGCCTCGCTCTGCGAACACCGACCACGCCGACGTCACCACCTCCAGGAGGAGCATCGCCAGCACCGTGAGCGTCAGGAGGAGCGAGCCGAGGAGCATCCCGTGGAGGAGGATGCCGCCGAGGTCCAGCCGCTTCCCGTGGAGAGCGTCCTCGACCGCGACCCGGGCCGGCGTGGCCCCCAGCGTTCGAGCCGCTCCCATCAGACCCTCATCCGCCGAACGAGCCGCTCGCTGACCACGTTGAGCGCGAAGGTCATGACGAAGAGCAGGAGGCCGACGAAGAAAAGCGCGTCCACCGGGTTGACCGTGGTCCCTCCCCCACCCACCGCCACCCGATCGGATCCCACGGCCAGGGCGGTCATCGCCCCCGTCATCGTCTGCCCCGGCCCCACGATGTCGAAGGAGAGGAGGGAGCCTCCCGTAGAGCCGGAGGCGATCGCCACGATCATGGTCTCCCCGATGGCGCGGGAGAGGCCCAGGATCAGCGCGGCCACGATCCCGGAGACCGCGGCGGGGAACACGACCCGCAGCGTGGTCGTCGTCCGCTTCGCCCCGAGCCCGGAGGAGGCCTCCCGCAGCGCCTGCGGGACCGCGTGGAGCGCGTCCTCCGCCACCGACGCCACGAGCGGGGTTACCAGGATGCCCACCGCGAGCCCCGCCCCCAACATGCTGAAGGGCGAGGTCCCGCCGAGGAACCGCTGGACGAGCTCGGGGTTGATGAAGGTGAGGGCGAAGTAGCCGAGCACCACGCTGGGGATCCCCGCCAGAACCTCCACGACCGGCTTCAGCAGCCGGCGTGCCCGGGGGATCGCGAGCTCGGACAGGTACATGGCCGTAAGGAGCCCCAGGGGGGCCGCGACGAGCATCGCCACCCCCGCCACCATGAGCGTTCCGACGACGATCGTCCGGAGGTCGAACAGGTTCCTGCGTGGGAACCACCCCTCCGACCAGAGCGAGCCCGGGTCGACCTTCGACACGAACGAGGCCGCCTCGCCCGCCAGCGAGAGGACGATCGCCGCGCTCACCACGACCGAGAGGGCGGCCGCGGCGAGGAACACGAAGCCGACCGCCCGCTCGCGGCGGCGGCGACGTGGATCCCCCCTCAGGGCCTCGATCCGCGCCGCGGACCCCGACCCACTCAGCGACCTCACGGGCCTCACGGTAGGGACGCCGGGAGGCTCCGGGATGGACGCGGGGTGAACGGTCCGTGAACATGGCGGAGGCCGGCCTGTTGGGAGACGACCCCGCATCCGGTACCATGCGCGCGGCGCCGAGTCGCATGCGGCGGGGAGGGGAGGCTGCGTGAAGTTCCGTCTGATCCCACGCGAGGAGTCCTTCTACGACCTCTTCATCAAGCAGGCCGAGATCCTGGTCCAGGCCACCGAGGTGTTCCGGGGCATCGCCGCCGAGTTCACCGACGTGAAGCGGAGGGCCCGCCGGGTGCACGACCTCGAGCACGAGGGGGACGAGGTCACACACGAGGTGATGCGCCGCCTCAACACGACCTTCGTTACCCCGATCGATCGCGAGGACATCCACGAGCTGGCCAGCAACATGGACGACGTCCTCGACCACATGGACGCGGCGATCGACTTCCTCGTCCTCCACAACATCGATCGGCCGATCCAGGAGATGAAGGCGCAGATCGACCTGCTCTCGGAGGCAGCCAAGGCCACCCTGGAGGCGATGCAGACGCTGCCCGCCTTCGACCGCCTCTCCCGCTACTGGATCGAGATCAACCGGCTGGAGAACGAGGCGGACCGCGTGTACCGGCAGGGCGTCGCGGACCTCTTCTCCGGGGAGTTCGAGGCGATGGAGGTCCTCCGCTGGAAAGACATCATCGACCAGCTCGAGAGGGCCATGGACAAGCTCGAGGACGTGGCGAACACCCTCGAGGGGATCGCGCTGAAGCAGGCCTGACCGGATGCCGCTCGCGCTGGTCATCTTCCTGACGCTCCTCTTCCAGTTCGCCAACGGCTGGACGGACGCCCCCAACGCGATCGCCACCGTCGTGTCCACGCGCGTGCTCCGTCCCTACGCGGCGGTCGTCATGGCAGCCACCCTCAACCTGGTAGGCGCGCTCGTCACCGGCACGCTCGTGGCGGAGACGATCGCCCAGGGCATCGTGAGCCCCGACGTCGTGACGCTCGAGACGATCGGCGCCGCCGTCTTCGCCGCCGCGCTGTGGGCGATGGGCGCCCAAGTCTTCGGGATGCCCTCCAGCGAGACCCACGCCCTCGTGGCCTCGCTCCTCGGCGCGGGCTTCGCGGCGGGAGGCCTGAACGCGCTGGAGTGGAGCGGGACCCAGAAAGTCGTCTACAGCCTCTTCACCAGCCCCGTGATCGCGTTCTTCGGGGGGCTGCTTCTCATGGTCGGCATCTACTGGGCGTTCCGCCGGGCCCGGCCCAGGACCGTCCGCCGGACGTTCGGCAAGGGGCAGGTCCTCTCCGCGGCCTTCATGGCGTTCAGCCACGGGTCAAACGACGGACAGAAGGGCGCGGGGATCATCGCCCTGGCGCTCTTCCTCAACGGCAACCTGCCGGAGCTCGAGATCCCCCTCTGGGTCCTGTTCGTCGTGGCAACGACGATCGGGGTGGGGACCGCCGTCGGGGGGTGGCGGGTGATCCGAACGATCGGCCTTCGGATGACGAAGCTGGAGCCGGTGAACGGGTTCGCCGCAGAGACCTCCGCGGCCATGATCATCCTGGCGGGGTCCCGCCTCGGGATCCCGCTCTCGACCACCCACGCGATCGGGTCCTCGATCATGGGCGTGGGGGCCACGCGGAGACTGTCCGCGGTGAGGTGGGGTCTTGCCGGCGAGGTTGTCGGCACCTGGATCCTGACCTGGCCCGCCTGCATGCTGCTCAGCTTCGCCATGGCCAAGCTCTTCCACGCCATCTTCTGAGGAGGGGGCGCCGGATGCGCAGCAGCCGGCGCCCGGCGTCAGGGCCGAGCCTCCTCCCAGGCTGCCCGGGTGGCCTCGATCCGCTCCGGGGGCAGGTCCACGTAGCCGACCTCCGCCACGGAGGCGAACCCCTCGTCAGAGACGTAGAAGTCGACGAACGCCGCGAGCGCCTCGCTCTCGGCCGCCCTCGCGTCGTTCACGTAGATGTACAGCGAGCGGGAGACCGGATAGGAGCCGTCGGCGATCGTCTGCTCCGACGGCGCGACGCAGCCGCTCCCCGCGTCGACCTCGAGCGCCTTCACCACGTCCTCGTTGTTCCGGTAGAAGGCGAAGCCCACCCAGCCGAACGAGGAGGGCGAGCCCGCGATGCCCTCGATGATGACGTTGTCGTCGGCCGAGGCGACGTAGTCGGGGCGGGTCACGGGGTCCTGCCCCCGCTCGTCCTCGGCGAAGCCCTCGAAGGTCAGCTCGATGAACGAGTCGTAGGTCCCGGACTCCTCACCGGGGGCCGTGATCTCCAGCGGCGCGTCCGGGAGCCCGGCATCGGCGGCCGGGGTCGGCATCTCGTCGGAGGAGATCTCCGCGGCGAGTCCCTGGGCATCGGCCCACGAGTCGAGCCCCTCCGACTCCGGGCCGACGAGCGCGTAGACGTCGCCGAAGCCCACGCAGGAGACGGCCTCGTTCTCGGGGGAGGTCAGGACGGCGATGCCGTCTATCGCCACCTCGAGCTCGGTGTACTCGATCCCGTTCTGCGCGCAGAGCTCGGACTCGTCGTCCGCGATGGGCCTCGATGCGTCGGAGATGTCGGTCTCGCCGCCGCAGAACAGCTCGAAGCCGTCCCCGGTCCCGGGCCCCTCCACGCTGATCGCCACGTCCGGGTTCTCCCCGGCGAACTTCTCGGCGTTCAGCCCCGAGATCGGCTCCACGGTGGAGGAGCCGGAGACGACGATCTCCCCGGTGAGACCACCGCCCCCGTCACTTCCGCCTTCCCCCCCGCACCCGGCGGCGAGGAGCGCCAGGGCCGCGGCCGCCAGGGTCGTCCGGATGCGCACGCAGATCCCTCCTCGAGCGCGCGCGGGTGGAGAGGCCGGTCCGCTTGCCTCCGCGCGCTGATCGGGCGGCCGCCGGCCGCTCGGCGTTCGTCACTCTCTCCACGCGACCGAGCCTAGGAGCCGTCGTCGACGGGACCTCGACGAGAGGGTGAACGCGAGGTGAAAGATCAGGCAGGGGCGGGCCGGCGCAGGCGGAGAGCGGCCCACGCTCCCGCGACGAGCAGCGCGAGGCAAGCCCACTGGGCGCCTGTGAGCCCGAGCACCTCCCGGTCGTAGGCCCGGAGGAAGTCGGTGAGGAACCGCGCGGTTCCGTACCAGAGCGCGAAGACCGTGATCGCCGTCCCGGGGGGAACCCGTCCGGGGCGCAGCAGCCACCACAGGAGGGCGGCCAACGCCACTAGGTGGAGCGCCTCGTAGAGGGCGGTGCTGTGGTACACGACCCCCACCTCGAGCGGCCCCTCGATCGTGGCGCCTCCCTCGTAGCGCATCCCCAGGAAGAAGCCGGTCGGGCCGCCGAGATGCTCGCCGACGGCCAGGCACCCCAGGCGGCCGATCGCCAGCCCTACCGTCAGGCCGAGCGCCATCCCGTCGGCGACCTCCCAGCGCTTCGTCCGGGGCCACCGCCGGAGGGCGAACACGGCCACCGCGGTAGCCGCCACGAACCCACCGGTGAAGGCCAGGCCCCCCTCCCACACCGCCAGGACGTCGAGCGGTGACTCGATCTGATCGAGGTGGGAGAGCACCCAGGCCAGCCGGGCCCCCACGAAGCCCGTGACCACCATCACCACGGCCAGCCTGGTCACCTCCTCGCCCGAGTGGCCGCGGCTGCCGGCGTGGCGCGCGGCCAGCGCCACCCCGACGAGCACGCCGAGCGCCACCATCAGCCCGAACGTCTTCAGCGAGATCGGCCCCAGCGGGATCTCCGGCAGAGATCGGTACGGGATCGCCCCCAGCATGTCCCCCCCTTCGGCCTCCAGGGTAGCCGCCCCTGCTCCGGTTTCCGACCACCAGCCTCGGGTATCGAGGGAGGGACAAGGAGGTGGGTGCCGATGACGACCATCACGAGCTCGATCGAGGTCGACGTCCCTCTGTCGACCGCCTACAACCAGTGGACCCAGTTCGAGGAGTTCCCGCAGTTCATGGAGGGGGTGGAGCGCGTCGAGCAGCTGGACGACACGATGCTGCGCTGGACGGCGAGCATCGCCGGCCAGGAGCGCACGTGGGAGGCGAAGATCCTCACCCAGGAGCCGGACCGCCAGGTGTCCTGGGCGGCCGTGGGCGACGTCGTCCACGCCGGAACGGTGACGTTCCACGAGCTCGCGCCCGACCGGACGCGGGTCAACGTGGAGATGGAGTACGAGCCGCAGGACTTGGTGGAGAAGGCCGGCGACGCGCTCAACCTGATCGAGCGTCGCGTGGACGGCGACCTCGAGCGGTTCAAGGAGTTCATCGAGAGCCGCGGCGTCGAGTCCGGCGCATGGCGAGGCCGCGTCGAGGGCGGCGAGGAGATGAGCGGCGGGCCGACCGTCTGAGGCCGCGGGGCGCCGCCGTCCCATCGGGACGGCGGCGGCCC
>DASUTZ010000221.1:0-15528 GCA_036374295.1 Actinomycetota bacterium | reverse complement strand
GTCCGATCGGGATCGCGGCGCGCCGCTACTTCCGGAGCCCCCTGGCGAACGAGCGGCACTTCCTCTCCTGGCTCGACCTCGAGCATCAGGGTGGCTTCCTGCCGGGCTACGGCTGGATCTTCCCCGTGGGCGACGGGATCGTGAACGTGGGCGCCGGACTGCTGAACACGGCCCGCGACTTCCGACACCTCTCGGCCAAGAAGGTGTACGAGGTCTTCCTCCGCCGCCTCCCTCCCGAGCTCGGCATCACCGAGGAGACCGCCGAGGGGAGGCTGCTGTCGGGCCCTCTGCCCATGGGGATGAACCGCGCGCCGCTCGCGGTCCCCGGGCTGCTCGTGGCGGGCGACGCCGGCGGCATCATCAACCCCTTCAACGGGGAGGGGATCGCCTACGCGATGGAGTCGGGGCGTCTGGCGGCGGAGCTGATCCACGAGGCCCTCGTCCTCGACCGGCCGGGCCTGGCCCAGGTCTACCCGGCGGTGCTCCGGCAGCGGTACGGCAAGTACTTCTCGATGGGGCGGGCCTTCGTCCGGGCGATCGGCAGCCCCACCGTGATGCGGACCGCCGTCCGGTACGGCCTCCCCCGAGAGCGGCTGATGCGGTTCCTCTTCAAGCTGATGGCGAACCTCACGGACGGCCGGGACGGGGACGTCGACGATCGTCTGATCCACCTGCTGACGCGTCTGGCGCCGAGTCGAGGGGGATTTGCGCGTGTCCTCTGACAGCTTCTAGCCTCGATCGGGATGCTGGTCGAGTACCTCCCGATCGTGATCCTGGCCGGGCTGGCGGCCGTGTTCGCCGTGGCCTCCCTCGCCGCGTCGGCCCTCCTGCGGCCGCGGAAGCCCACCCCGGCCAAGATGGCTCCGTACGAGTGCGGGATCGTCCCCGAGCACGAGCCCCCCGAGCGCTTCCCCGTGAAGTTCTACGTCATCGCGATGCTGTTCATCATCTTCGACATCGAGACGATCTTCCTCTTCCCGTGGGCGGTGGCCTTCCGCCAGCTGGGCCTCTTCGGGCTCGTGGAGATGGTGATCTTCATCGGGCTGCTGTTCGTGGCCTACGTCTACGTCTGGAAGCGGGACGGGCTGGAGTGGGCGCGATGAGCGATCCCGCGCGCGCGGGCGACGCCGTTCGCCGGGCCGAGGAGGAGGAGATCCGCCAGGGAATCCTCACGAGCACCCTGGCCAAGATGGTCAACTGGGCGAGGAAGCAGTCCACGTGGCCGGTCACATTCGGCCTGGCCTGCTGCGCGATCGAGATGATGGCCACCGGCGCCGGCCATCACGATCTCGCCCGGTGGGGGATGGAGGTCTTCCGGGCCTCGCCGCGCCAGGCGGACCTCATGATCGTGGCCGGCCGGGTCAGCCAGAAGATGGGGCCGGTCCTCCGCCAGATCTACGACCAGATGCCCGAGCCGAAGTGGGTCATCTCGATGGGGGTGTGCGCCTCGTCGGGCGGCATGTTCAACAACTACGGCGTGATCCAGGGCGTGGACACCGTCGTGCCCGTGGACGTCTACGTGCCGGGCTGCCCGCCCCGTCCCGAGATGCTGATGTACGGCATCCTCCAGCTCCACGAGAAGATCCAGCAGCGGGGGACCCTGACGTGAGCCCGGACGAGCTGGCAGGGCGTCTCGGCGCTCGGTTCCCCGACGTGCTCGTGGCGCGGGGCGAGGTGACGATCACGATCGGCCGCGACGAGCTCGTGGACGCGCTCCGGTTCCTGCGCGACGAGCCCGACCTCGGGTTCGACTTCCTCTCGGACCTCTCGTGCACCGACTGGCCGGGGCGCGAGCCGAGGATCTGGATGGCGTACCACCTCTCGTCGGGCCAGGGGATGCGGGTCCGGGTGAAGGCCGGGCTCCCCGAGGACGACCTCCGGATCGCCACCGCGACCGAGGTCCACCCCTCGGCCAACTGGCACGAGCGCGAGGTCTACGACTTCTTCGGCGTGACGTTCGACGGCCATCCCGACCTCCGCCGGATCGAGCTGCCCGAGGAGTGGGTGGGGCACCCCCTCCGCAAGGACGAGCCGCTGGGCGGCGTGGCCACCCAGTACAAGGGCGCGTACGTCCCTCCCCCGGACCAGCGGGAGCTCTGAGTGGACCGCGTCCCCACCCCGCTCGGAGGGACCGAGATGGCCCAGGGCGTCCAGGCCCAGCGCCTGGCCGAGGACCTCATGGTCATCAACATGGGCCCCCAGCACCCCTCGACCCACGGGGTCCTTCGGCTCGTGCTGACCCTCGACGGCGAGACGGTGCTCGACTGCCAGCCGGTGGTCGGGTACCTCCACACCGGCATCGAGAAGAACATCGAGTACCGGACGTGGACGCAGGGATCCACGTTCGTCACGCGCGCCGACTACCTCTCGCCGTTCTCCAACGAGCTGGCGTACGCGCACTCGGTGGAGCGGCTGCTCGGCATCGAGGCCCCGCCAAGGGCCCAGGCGATCAGGGTGATGGTGTGCGAGCTCGGCCGCATCGCCAGCCACCTCGTGTGGCTGGCTACGACCGGCCTGGAGCTCGGGGCCCTCTCCATGATGCTCTACGGGTTCCGAGAGCGGGAGAAGCTCCTCGACGTCTTCGAGGCGATCACGGGCCTGCGGATGAACCACGCGTACATCCGTCCCGGAGGGCTGGTGATGGACCTCCCGGAGGGGGCGGAGCAGCGGATCCGGGCACTCATCGTCGATATGGACGGCAAGGTGGACGAGTACGAGAGCCTGCTCTCCGGCAACCCGATCTGGGTGGAGCGGAACCGCGGCGTCGGGATCCTCACCGCGGAGCAGTGCCGGACCTGGACCGTCACCGGGCCCCTCCTCCGCGCGGCCGGCGTGCCGCACGATCTCCGGACGACCGATCCCCTGTACGAGGGGTACGACTTCGAGATCCCCACCCGTGAGGAGGCCGACTGCTACGCGCGCTACGAGGTCCGGGTGGCCGAGATCCGCGAGTCGCTGAAGATCGTGGAGCAGGTCCTCGACCGGCTGCCCGGGGGCCGCGTGATGGTGGACGACCCGAAGATCGCCTGGCCGGCCCAGCTCGAGGTCGGCCCCGACGGCATCGGCAACTCGGAGCGGTACGTGCGCCACATCATGGAGGAGTCGATGGAGGCGCTGATCAACCACTTCAAGCTCGTGACCCAGGGCGTGAAGGTCCCGGCGGGCGAGGTCTACACCTGCGTGGAGTCGCCGCGCGGGGAGCTCGGCTTCTACGTCGTCTCCGACGGCGGCGTGCGCCCCTACCGCGTCCGGATCAAGGACCCTTCGTTCGTCCACGTCCAGGCGCTGCCGGAGATCGTCCGGGGCGGGCTCGTGGCCGACGTGATCGCCTCGATCGCCAGCGTGGATCCGGTGATGGGCGGGGTGGACCGCTGATGGTCTTCGAGGGGCCGGTCCGGGAGCAGGCCGAGTCGATCGTGGCGCGCTACCCGCGCTCGCGATCGGCGCTCCTGCCCCTCCTCTACCTGGCGCAGTCGGTGGAGGGGCACCTCTCGCGCGAGGGGATGCGGGAGGTGGGCGAGCTCCTCGGGCTCACCACGGCCGAGGTGGAGGCGGTCGCCACCTACTACACGATGTACCGGCGAGAGCCGGCGGGGCGATGGCTCCTGTCGGTCTGCACGAACGTCTCGTGCGCCCTGCTCGGGGCCCGGGACGTGCACGAGGCCGCCCGCGGAGCGGCCGGGGGCGACGAGGACGTCGAGGTCGAGGAGGTGGAGTGCCTCGGGGCCTGCGACGCCGCGCCGGTGGTTCAGGTCAACTACTGCAACTACGACCGCGTGAGCGAGGAGGGGGTCGTCGAGCTGATCGAGGCCCTGCGGGCCGGCGAGCCCCCGCCCCCCGCTCGCGGCCCGAAGCCCGCGCCCCACGGCGCGACCTCGCGCATCCTGGCCGGCCTGGGGGACGACCGTGAGTGACGAGCGCTTCCCCAAGCTGACCACGGCCCGGTGGGGCATCGAGGGATCGGAGAAGATCGACTCCTACCTCGAGGGCGGCGGCTACGAGGCGCTGCGGAAGGCGCTCGGGATGTCGCCGGACGATGTGATCGAGGAGGTGAAGGCCTCGGGCCTCCGGGGGCGCGGCGGCGCCGGCTTCCCCACCGGCGTGAAGTGGTCGTTCATCCCGAAGGACACGGGCAAGCCCGTCTACCTCGCGTGCAACGCGGACGAGGGGGAGCCCGGCACGTTCAAGGACCGGGAGCTGATGGAGCGGGACCCGCATCAGCTGCTGGAGGGGATCGCGATCGCCTCCTACGCGGTCGGTTGCCACCAGGCGTTCATCTACATGCGGGGCGAGTTCCTAGAGCCGGCCCGCCGGGTCGAGCGGGCGATCGCCGAGGCCTACGACCGCGGCTTCCTGGGGAAGGGGATCGCCGGGAGCGGCTTCGACCTCGACGTTGTGATGCACCGCGGCGCGGGCTCCTACGAGTGCGGCGAGGAGACGGCGCTGCTCGAGTCGCTCGAGGGCTACCGGGGCCAGCCCCGCCTGCGTCCGCCCTTCCCCGCGGTGGCCGGCCTCTACGGCTCGCCTACCGTGATCAACAACGTCGAGACGCTCTCCACCGTCCCGCACGTGATCCGCATGGGGGCCGAGGAGTTCGCGAAGCTCGGCACCGAGAAGTCCACCGGGACGAAGATCTTCTGCCTCTCCGGCAAGGTGGAGCGCCCGGGCAACTACGAGGCGCCGATGGGGACGCCGGCCCGGGTGATCGTCGAGGAGCTGGCCGGCGGGGTGCGCGGCGGGAAGGCGCTGAAGGCCTGGGTCCCCGGCGGGTCGTCCACGCCGTTCCTCACGCCCGACCACCTCGACACCCCGATGGACTTCGAGTCGATCTCCGAACAGGGGTCCCTGCTGGGCACGGGCGCGGTCGTGGTCCTCGACGAGGACGACTGCATCGTGGACGCCGTGCTGCGCTGGACCCAGTTCTACGCCCACGAGTCGTGCGGGAAGTGCACGCCGTGCCGCGAGGGGACCTGGTGGATGACGAAGGTCCTCCACCGGATGGAGCACGGGGGCGGGCGGCTCGACGACCTCGACATGATGGTCGACGTGGGCGACAACATCCTCTTCAAGTCGCTCTGCGCGCTGGGGGACGGGTCCGTCTCGCCGATCGACAGCTCGATCAAGCACTTCCGCGAGGAGTACGTGGAACACGTGAAGGTGGGGGGGTGCCCGAGGAAGGAGCGGCCGAAGCTCGAGGCCGCCACGCCGCGGGCGGGCGGTGCGGCGGGCGCGATCCCGATCTCGGAGGTCCTGCCGTGAGCGTCACGCTGACGATCGACGGGCGGCGGGTCACGGTCCCCGAGGGGACGCTGATCATCCGGGCGGCGGAGTCGATCGGGATCGAGGTCCCGCGCTTCTGCGACCACCCGTACCTCGACCCGGTGGGGGCGTGCCGGACGTGCCTGGTCGAGGTCGAGGGACAGGCCAAGCTCGTGACGTCGTGCACGACGCCGGTCGCCCCGGACATGGTCGTGCGCACCCAGAACACGAGCGAGGGCGCGGCCAAGGGCCAGCGAGGCCAGCTCGAGTTCCTCCTGATCAACCACCCGCTCGACTGCCCGGTCTGCGACCGGGGCGGCGAGTGTCCGCTCCAGGACCAGACCCTGGCGTTCGGGCCGGCCGAGAGCCGCTACATCGATCCCAAGCGGGTCTACGAGAAGCCGGTCGAGCTCTCGCCGCAGGTCCTGCTGGACCGCGAGCGGTGCGTGCTGTGCGCGAGGTGCACGCGGTTCTGCGACGAGATCTCGGGGGAGCGGTTCATCGAGCTGTTCGAGCGGGGGGCGGCCGAGCAGGTCTCGATCTCGCCGGGGGAGGACTTCGCCTCGCCCTTCAGCGGGAACACGGTCCAGATCTGCCCGGTGGGGGCGCTGACGAACGCGTCCTACCGGTTCGCCGCGCGGCCCTTCGACGTGAAGCGAGGCGACTCGATCTGCCCGCACTGCGCGTGCGGGTGCAGCATCCGCGTGGACACGCGGCGGGGCGAGGTCGTGCGGCACCTGGCGAAGGACGAACCGGAGGTGAACGAGGCCTGGCTGTGCGACAAGGGCCGGAACGCGTTCCGGTTCCCCGACCGGGAGCGGCTGGAGACGCCGATGCTGCGGGTGCCGGGCCTCGAGCCGGCCTCGCACGCCGAGGTGTTCGCGGAGATCGCGGCGCGGGCGAAGGGTGAGGCGCGCGCCGCCGTCCTCGGCGGCGCGCGCCTCACCGACGAGGACGCCTACGCCATGGCCAAGCTGGCGCGCGTGGCCTTCCGCACGAACGACCTCGACCACCGGATGGGCGTGGGCACGGGGTCGTGGGACCTGGAGCGCGTCCAGGCGGCCCCCGGCACGCCGGTGACCTACGGCGACGTCGAGCGCGCTGCGGCGATCCTCGTCGTGGGGCTCGACACCAGGGAGGAGCTGCCCATCCTGCATCTGCGCATCCGGAAGGCCCATCGCAAGGGCGGGGCCAAGGTCTTCGTCCTCCACCCCCGCCGCACCGCGCTCGACGTCGCCGAGCACGTCCTGTGCCCGCCCGGGGCCGAGGCCGCGGCGCTGGCCGAGCTCCGCTCCGGCTCCACCGACGCGGCCAACGCCCTCCGCGAGGCGGGGGAGGGGCTCGTGGTTCTGGCAGGCCCGCGGCTCGCGGAGAGCCCAGAGGCCCTGGAACAGGCCGCCTCCCTCGCGGCCGACGTGGGCGGGAGGATCGCCTACCTCACCCGGCGCGCGAACGACCGCGGCGCGATGCGCGCGGGCGTCCACCCCGCCCTGCTCCCGGGCGGCCGCCGCCTCGACGACCCCGCCGAGCGGGCCGAGGTGGAGGCGGTCTGGGGCGGCTCGCTCCCGGCCGAGCCGGGCCGCAGCACCCGCGAGATCCTCGAGGCGGCGGCCGCCCGGGAGATCGACCTCCTCTTCCTCGGGGGCGTGGACCCCCTCACCGACTTCCCCGACCAGCAGCTCGTCCGCCGCGCCCTGGCTAACGCCGGCTTCACGGTGATCGTGGACATCTCGGTGGGCGAGTACGAGCCCTACGCCGACGCGGTCATCCCCGCCGCGGCCTTCCTGGAGAAGGCCGGGCACCTCACCGACTGGGAGGGGCGCGGCCAGCGGATGGCGCCGGTCCGTGACCCCGTCGGCCTCTCGCGGCCCGAGTGGCGGATCTTCCAGGAGCTCTCCAAGGTCCTGGGGACGGACCTCGGCTTCCGCTCCCTGGAGGACGTCCAGGCCGAGCTGGGCGACCTGCTCGCCCCGCGGGAGGTCCCGGCGCCGGCGTCCGTGCCGGCGCTGACGAAGGACCGCGAGGTGGAGGGCCTCTCGCTCTTCACCTACCCCCTGCTCGTGGACGGTGGCCGACTCTCCGTGGACGCCGACGAGCTGAAGGCGGCCCTCCACCGCGAGCCATTCCTCGAGGTCCACCCGACCGACGCGGAGCGGCTCGGCGTGCGCGACGGCGGCCGGGCCAGGATCCGGACCGAGCGAGGGGAGGCCGAGCTGCCCGTCGTCGTGACCGACGGCATCCACGAGGGCGCGGTCTTCGTCCCCTACAACCAGGAGGGCCTGCGGATGAGCGAGCTGCTGACCGGATCCACGATCACGGCCGTGGAGCTGGAAGCGGCCCCGGAGCCGGTCGAGGCCCTGGAGGGAGCGGGATGAGCGCCTTCGACGCGGGGAACTGGGTGGACTGGCTGATCCTCCTGATCCGCGTCCTGATCCTCTTCGCCGCGCTGATGGTCGCCGTCCTGCTGACGATCTGGGCCGAGCGGAAGCTCGTGGCCGATATGCAGACGCGCCTGGGCCCGAACCGCGCGGGACCCTTCGGGATCCTCGTCACGCTCGCCGACGGGATCAAGCTGTTCTTCAAGGAGGGGCTGACGCCCGCGTCGGCCGACCGCCCCGTCTACCTCCTGGCCCCAATCGTCTCGCTGATCCCCGCGTTCCTCGCCTTCGCCGTGATCCCGTTCGGGACCTCGATCAGCCTGTTCGGCCGCGAGATCCCGTTCCAGCTCGCCGATCTCAACATCGGGATCCTCTACGTGCTGGCCCTCGGATCGCTCGGCGTCTACGGGGTCGTGCTGGCCGGGTGGTCGTCCGGGACGAAGTACCCCCTGCTGGGCGCGGTGCGGTCGAGCGCGCAGATGGTCTCCTACGAGATCTCGCTGGGGCTGGGGCTCGTGGCCGTGCTGATGTACTCGGGGACGCTGCAGATGTCCGAGATCGTGGCTCGCCAGGACACGATCTGGAACGTGATCCCCCAAGCGCCGGCGTTCTTCATCTTCGGGATCTCGGCGATGGCCGAGACGAACCGCGCCCCGTTCGACCTCCCCGAGGCCGAGTCCGAGCTCGTGGCCGGGTTCCACACCGAGTACTCGGGGATCCGTTTCGCGATGTTCTTCCTGGCGGAGTACCTCCACATGATCACGGTGTCGGCGGTGGCGGTCACCGTGTTCTTCGGGGGGCCGCGCGGGCCGGTCTTCGACTTCCTCCCGTGGCTGTGGCCCCTGCTGTGGTTCCTCCTGAAGCTGATCGCGCTCATCTTCGTGTTCGTCTGGATCCGGGCCACGCTGCCCCGGTTCCGCTACGACCGCCTGATGAACTTCGGATGGAAGGTGCTGATCCCCTGGGGGCTGATCTGGGTGGTGGCCACCGGGGCGATCGTGATCCTCCCGGACCTCTACGGGCGCGACACCTTCCTGCGGTGGGCGGCGATCGCCGCGGGTGTTGCCCTGCTCGCCTCGGTCGTCGCGCCGCTCTTCTCACGGAAGCCCGAGGAGGAGGCGAGGGCCGGATGATCATCGAGATCCTCAAGGGCCTCGGCGTGACCTTCCGGAGCATGTTCCGCAGGCCCGTCACCATCGACTACCCCAAGGAGATCAAGGAGCTTCCGCCCCGGTCGCACATCGGCCGCCACCTCCTCAACCGCTACCCCGACGGCCTCGAGAAGTGCATCGGGTGCGAGCTCTGCGCCTGGGCCTGCCCCGCCGACGCGATCTACGTCGAGGGCGAGGACAACGACCCCGAGCGGCCGATCTCGGTGGGGGAGCGGCACGCCCGGATCTACCAGATCAACTACCTCCGCTGCATCATGTGCGGGCTGTGCGTCGAGGCCTGCCCCACGCGGGCGCTCACCCTGACGAGCGGGTTCGAGCTGTCGTGGTCCACGCGGGAGGACGCGATCCTGGAGAAGGAGCAGTTGCTCCAGCCGCCGCCACGCCTGGGGACGGGGCCCACGACCGATCAGGGGCGATGAGATGGGCGAGCTGATCACGTTCTGGGTGACGGCCCCGATCTCGGTGGGGGCCGCGGCGCTGATGCTGTTCCAGCGGAACGCAGTCCACGCGGCGCTGCTCCTGGTCCTCAACCAGTTCACGCTGGCGGTGTTCTTCGTCCTGCTGGACGCCGAGTTCCTGGCGGCGGTCCAGGTGATCGTCTACGCCGGCGCGATCATGGTCCTCTTCCTGTTCGTGATCATGTTCCTCGGCGTGGACCGCCGGGAGAGCCTCCGAGAGCGCCTGCGCGGCCAGCGGCCCCTGGCGATCGCCCTCGGTCTGTTCCTCGTGATCGCGATCCTGTTCGTCGTGCAGATCGGGGTGGGGCTGGGCCAGCGGACGACCGAGGAGATGCCCCGGCGGGCGGGCAACGTGCAGGAGGTCGGCCGCGTCCTCTTCACCGACTACGTCTTCCCGTTCGAGGTCACCTCGATCCTGCTGATCATCGCGGCGGTGGCGGCGATGGTGCTGGCCCGGCGGAGCAGGAGCGTTCCGGAGGCGGGGGAGCCGGCCGCTTCCGGGGATGACGCGACGACCGCGGAGGTGCCGAGGTGAGGATCCCGATCGCCTGGTATCTCGCCACGTCCGGGATCCTCTTCACGATCGGCACGGTGGGTGTGCTCGTGCGTCGGAACGCGCTCGTGATCTTCATGGCGATCGAGCTCCAGCTGAACGCGGTGAACCTGACGCTGATCGCCTTCGCTCGCCAGCTGGGCGAGGTGGACGGCCAGGTGCTGGCCTTCTTCTCAATGGTCGTGGCGGCGGCCGAGGTGGTGGTCGGCCTGGCCATCATCGTCTCGATCTTCCGGCGGCGGGCCTCGGCCAGCGTGGACGACCTCAGCCTGCTGAAGTGGTGATCCGGCGATGGAGGGAGCGGTGACGGCGGACGGCCCGGCGAGCTTGATCTGGCTGGCGCTGGCCCTGCCCCTGGCGGGGGCGGTGCTGCTCCTCCTGCTGGGGAGGCCGCTGCAGCGCGCCGCCGGGTGGATCGCCTCCGGGGCCGTGGGCGGCGCGTTCGTGGCGGCCCTGGCGGCGTTCGTGGATGTCGTCGGCCGGTCCGGGGACGCGCGCAGCCTCTCGGTTCGGCTGTTCGACTGGATCTCGGTGGGGTCGTTCGAGGCACCGTTCGAGCTCCGCGTCGACCCGCTCTCGCTCGTGATGGTGCTGACGGTGACCGGCGTCTCGTTCCTGATCCACGTCTACTCGATCGGCTACATGCGGGACGACCCGCGGCACCCGCGCTACTTCGCGTACCTCAACCTCTTCGTGTTCTCGATGGGCGCGCTCGTCCTGGCGGACAACTTCGTCGTCCTGTACCTGGGGTGGGAGGCCGTGGGACTCTGCTCGTACCTGCTGATCGCGTTCTGGTACGAGCGGAAGGCCGCGGCCGACGCCGGGAAGAAGGCCTTCATCGTCAACCGGGTCGGGGACTTCGGGTTCGCGCTGGGGATCTTCCTGATCTTCCAGGCGACGGGGTCGGTGCGGTTCGACGAGGTCTTCGGCGCTGCGGGCGGCCTGCCCGAGGGGACCGCGACCGCGATCTCGTTCCTGCTCCTGGCGGGGGCCGTGGGGAAGTCGGCCCAGCTCCCGCTCCACGTCTGGCTGCCCGACGCGATGGAGGGCCCGACCCCGGTCTCGGCTTTGATCCACGCCGCCACGATGGTGACGGCCGGTGTGTACCTCGTGGTGCGGGCCCACGTGCTGTTCGAGGCCTCCGAGATCGCCTTGTTCGCGGTGGCGATCGTGGGGACGGTGACGGCGATCTACGCCGCGACCTCGGCCCTGGGCCAGGACGACCTCAAGCGGGTCCTGGCTTACTCGACGATCTCCCAGCTCGGGTTCATGTTCCTCGCGGCGGGGGTGGGCGCGTACGGGGTTGCGATCTTCCACCTCGTGACCCACGCGTTCTTCAAGGCCGTGCTGTTCCTCGGTGCGGGCAGCGTGATGCACGCCACGGGCGGTGTGATCGACGTGAAGCGGCTCGGCGGGCTGGGGCGCGTCATGCCGTGGACGACGCTCTTCTTCGGGATCGGGGGGCTGGCGCTCGTGGGGCTGCCGCCGTTATCCGGCTTCTTCTCCAAGGACCAGGTTCTGGCGGCGGCGTACGGGGCCGGACACGAATGGCTGTGGCTCGTGGCGCTGGTTACGGCGGGGATCACCGCGCTGTACGCAACCCGGGCGTTCGTGCTGACGTTTCTGGGGACGTCGCGCCTCGACGAGGGGCATCCCCACGAATCCCCCGCGGTGATGCTCGCCCCGATGGCGGTGCTGGCGGTCGGGGCAGCCGCCGCGGGCCTGCTGGGCCTCTCGGCCGCCGGCGGCCTCCTCCATGGGTTCATGGGGCTGGGGGAGGTGGCCCACGCCGAGGGCGGGCTCTCGGAGGGAGCTCTGGCCGTGATCGCCACGGCGGTGGCCGTCGCCGGCGTCCTGATCGGCTGGCTGATCTGGGGGTCCGGTCGGATCGACTGGGCCGCCCTGCGGGTGCGCTACGGCTCCCTCCAGCGGGCCATGGCCCGCGGCTGGTACGTGGACGACGCGTACGGGAACCTCGTGGTGCTCCCGGGGAAGGCGGCCTCGGCGTTCCTGGCCTACGTCTTCGACAAGCGCGTGCTGGACGGCGCGGTCAACGGGCTGGGGAGGGCCTTCCGAGGCCTGGCGGGGGCGGGGCGGCGGGTCCAGACGGGCTTCGTTCGCACGTACGCGCTGGCGTTCCTGCTCGGGGTCGTGGGGCTCCTGGCCCTCGTGGTGCTCAGGACATGAGTGGCTGGCCCTGGCTCTCGCTCACCCTGTGGGCCCCGATCGCGGGGCTCGTGCTGCTGCTGCTGCTGACCCCGCTCAGCGGGCGGCGGGCCCGGGAGGAGCCGGAGGACGAGGCCGAGCCTCCCCCCCACCGCGGTGTGCTCGTGGCGGGGCCCTCGGCCCGGGTCCTCCTCTGGCGGTGGGGGGCGCTCGCCGTCACGCTGGCCACCTTCCTGATCTCACTCGGCGTCCTCGCGTTCTTCGAGGGCGGGGAGCCCGGGTACCAGCTCGTGGAGCGGGCTCAGTGGGTGGAGTCCCCGAACCTCCAGTACCTCCTCGGCGTGGACGGCATCAGCCTCTTCATGGTTCTGCTCACCACCTTCCTCATGCCGATCTCGGTGCTGGCGTCGTGGCGCCAGGACGAACGGGTCCCTGCGTTCATGGCATCGCTGCTGATCCTGGAGACGGCGCTGCTCGGCACCTTCCTGGCCCTGGACCTCCTCCTCTTCTTCGTGTTCTTCGAGGGGATGCTCTTCCCGATGTACCTCCTGATCGGGATCTGGGGGTACGAGCAGCGGGTCTACGCGGCCGTGAAGTTCTTCATCTACACGATGGCCGGCTCGGCCCTGCTGCTCGCGGCGATCCTCTTCCTCTACTTCCGGGCGGGGGCCGAGCTGGAGACGGCGACGTTCGACCTGGCGGCGCTGCAGGGGATGGATCTCCCGGTGGTCACCGGGCGGTGGCTCTTCCTGGCGTTCCTGCTGGCGTTCGCGGTGAAGGTGCCGTTGTTCCCGCTCCACACCTGGCTGCCCGACGCGCACACCGAGGCGCCGACGGCGGGGTCCGTGCTGCTGGCGGGGGTCCTGCTGAAGATCGGGGCCTACGGCCTGATCCGGTTCAACCTCGGGCTCTTCCCCGAGGCCTCGATGTACTTCCGCGAGCTCGTGCTGGTGCTCGCGGCGATCGGGATCGTGTACGGGGGTGTGGTGGCCCTGATCCAGCGCGACGTGAAGCGCCTCGTGGCGTACTCGAGCGTCTCGCACCTCGGGTTCGTGGTGCTGGGGATCTTCGCCGGGAGCGTCCAGGGGATGTCGGGCGGGGTGATTCAGATGCTGAACCACGGGCTCACCACCGGCGCGCTGTTCCTCCTGGTGGGGATGCTGTACGAGAGGACCCACACCAGGGATCTCGACCGGCTCGGAGGCCTGGCCAGGCAGGCCCCGGTGTTCGCCGGCGTGTTCCTCGTGGTGGCGCTCTCGTCGCTGGCTCTCCCGGGCCTCAACGGGTTCGTCGGGGAGTTCCTCATCCTGCTGGGCTCGTTCTTCTCGGCCCGGCCCTACGCCGTGGTGGCGGCGATCGGGCTGATCCTCTCGGCGATCTACCTCCTATGGGCGTACCAGCGGATGATGCACGGCGAGGAGCGTCCGGAGCTCGACGGGTTCCGCGACCTCTCGGGTCGCGAGTACCTCGTCCTGGTCCCGATCTTGGCCCTGATCGTGGCGATCGGGGTCTACCCGAAGCCGTTCCTCGAGCGGATCGAGCCCTCGGCCGAGCAGCCGGCGCGCGTGGTCCAGGTCGTGGAGCCCCCGGTCGCGGCGGAGGGAGGCTGAGCCGTGGCGCCGGAGATCGTGCTGCGACCGATCGTCCCCGAGATGATCGTGGCCGGGGCCGCGATGGCGATCCTGCTGGTCGACGCGTTCCGCTCCTCGCGGGACCGCCTGCCCCTGGCGCTGATCGCGCTGGCCGCCGTCGTCGGAGCGGCGGCCTCGGCGATCTCGCTCTGGGGATGGGACGGGCCGGGGACGGTGCTGGGCGGGATGGTCGCCTCCGATCGCTACGGCGTCTTCTTCCGGCTCGTGATCCTGGGCGTCGCCGCGCTGGCGATCCTCCTCTCCCTCCACGGGCGGGACGAGGAGCGGGGGGGCGAGTTCTACGCGCTGCTGCTCTTCTCCACCACCGGGATGAGCCTGCTCGCCGTCTCGTCCGACCTGATCATGGTGTTCCTGTCTCTGGAGATGCTCTCCCTCTCGCTCTACGTGCTGGCCGGCTCGTCGATCCGCCGCCCCGCTTCACGGGAGGCGGGGATGAAGTACTTCCTCCTGGGGGCCTTCTCCACCGCGTTCCTCCTCTACGGCATCGCCCTGGCCTACGGGGCCACCGGCACGACCAGCCTCTCGGGGATCGCGGGTGCCCTGGCCGGGAGGACCGACGATCTCGGGCTGGCTCTGGCCGCCGCCGCCCTCCTGACGGTGGGGTTCTCGTTCAAGGTGTCGGCAGTCCCGTTCCACATGTGGACCCCGGACGTGTACCAGGGGGCACCCACCGCGGTGACGGCGTTCATGTCGGCCGGGACGAAGGTGGCCGGGTTCGCGGCGCTGCTCCGCGTGGCCTCATCGGCGCTGGGCCCGGTGGGCTGGGACCTCACCCCGGCGCTCTGGCTGGTGGCGGCCCTGACCATGGTCGTGGGCTCGGTGCTGGCCATCGCGCAGCGGGACGTGAAGCGGCTGCTGGCGTACTCCTCGGTGGCCCACGCCGGGTTCGTGCTCGTGGGCGTGGTGGCCGCCAACCAGCAGGGGATCTCGGGGGCGATGTTCTACCTGGTGGCCTACGCGGCCATGATCCTCGGGGCGTTCGGGATCGTTATGATCGTGGCCGGCCGCGACGAGGAGCGGACCACGATGGAGGACTACGCGGGCCTGGCCCGTCGCAGCCCGGTGCTCGCGGCGTCGCTCGGCCTGTTCCTGCTCTCCCTGGCCGGCCTGCCTCCCACGGCCGGGTTCATCGCCAAGGTCCTCGTGTTCCAGGCTGCCGTGGACGCCGGCCACTGGGCGCTCGTGGTGGTCGGGGTGGTCGCCACGGTGATCGCCGCGTACTTCTACATCCGCGTGATCGTGGCCGCGTACATGGAGGAGCCCGAGGATCGCGTCGCGGTCTCCCGGGCTCCGGTCCCGGGGTTCGCGGTGGGCGTGGCTGCGGTCCTCACGCTCCTGTTCGGGGTCCTGCCCTTCCTCCTCCTCGGCGTGCTCGACAGCGCGTCGATCCTGAGGTTCTGATGCCCGCTGGTACCATCGCCTCCCATGACGCGTGAGGCCCTCCCGTCGCTGCGGGTTCCCGACCCCACGCTGGAGACGCGCGTGGCGAGCCGGCTCGAGGAGATCGAGGCCGCGCTGGAGCGGGCCGTGCTCTCCGACATCCGGCTGGTGGCTGAGGCCGGACGCCACCTGATCGCCGCGGGGGGGAAGCGGTTCCGGCCCACCCTCGTCGTGCTCGGATCTCACTTCGGCGACCCCGACGTCCCGGAGATCACACCCGGGGCCGTGGCGATCGAGCTCACCCACCTGGCCTCGCTCTACCACGACGACGTGATCGACGGCGCCGACTCGCGGCGGGGCGCGCCCTCCGTGAACGCGGAGTGGGGGAACACGATCGCCGTCCTCACCGGGGACTACCTGTTCGCCAGGTCATCCGAGATCTCGGCGGACCTGGGGACCGACGTCTCCCGGCTGTTCGCCGCCACGATCGCGAGGGTGTGTGAGGGGCAG
>DASUTZ010000220.1:0-10622 GCA_036374295.1 Actinomycetota bacterium | reverse complement strand
TGGTTCCCGACCGGGGGGATCCGGACGCCCGGCGCCGAGCTCACGGGGGTCGCCGCAGCCACCGACGTCCTCAACCATCTGTTCCTGCCGGCTATCACGCTGACGCTGGCGCTGATCGGCGAGTACGCGCTGATCATGCGGTCGTCGCTGCTGGACGTGATGGGAGAGGACTACCTCCTGACGGCTCGGGCTAAGGGACTGCGCGAGGCGCTGGTCCTGCGGCGCCACGCCGTCCGGAACGCGCTGCTCCCCACCGTGACGCTGGTCGCTCTGAACCTGGGGTTCGTGGTCTCGGGGGCCATCACTGTGGAGCTCGTGTTCTCGTGGCCCGGGCTCGGCCTGCTCACGGCGGAAGCCGCCGACGTGCCCGACTTCCCGCTGCTCCAGGGCCTGTTCCTGCTCTTCAGCGTCACGGTGATCCTGGCGAACCTGGTGGCCGACCTGATCTACGGCTACCTGGACCCGAGGGTGAGGGCGGCGTGACCGACTCCACCGTCGCGCCCCCGGCCGAGCCGGGCGCTCCGCCGGCGCCCCCCTCGCCGCGCGCCATCGCCTGGTCCCGGCGCCGGCGGAGCGCCGCAAGGGTCTGGCGCACGTTCCGGAAGAACCGGATGGGCATGACCGGGCTGGTGATCCTCGTCTTCTTCGTGCTCGTGGCGCTGTTCGCTCCCCTGCTGGCCGACCCCGCTGGCCTGCGCGCCACCGAGGCCACCGGCGGCGTCCTCGAGGCCCCCAGCCTCGACTACCCGCTCGGCACCGACATCCTCGGGCGGTCGGTCCTCACGCTGACGATCCACGGCTCGCGCATCTCCCTGCTGGTGGGGTTCGCGGCGACCCTGCTCTCGATGCTGATCGGGTCCGTGCTCGGGATCGCGGCCGGCTTCTACGGGCGCTGGCGGGACGCCGTGCTGATGCGGCTCACCGACTGGTTCCTGGTGATCCCGTTCCTGCCGCTGGCGATCGTGCTGGCGTCGCTGATCGGGCCCTCGCTGCTCACGATCATCTTCGTGATCGGGGTGACGTCGTGGCCGGGGACCGCTCGGCTGGTCCGGGCGCAGACCCTGTCCGTCAAGGAGCGGCCCTACGTCGAGCGAGCCCGGGCGCTGGGCGCCGGAGGATGGCACCTCGTGACCCGGCACATCCTGCCCAACGTCTTCCCCATCATCTTCGCCAACACGACGCTGACGGTGGCGATCGCGATCCTGTCCGAGACCACGCTGTCGTTCCTGGGGCTGGGCGATCCCTTGCGGGTGTCGTGGGGCAGCATCCTGGAGTTCGCCTTCAGTGCGGGGGCCTCGACGGCCGGCGCGTGGTGGTGGCTGCTGCCGCCGGGGCTGGCGATCGTGCTCGTCGTGCTGGCGTTCACGATGGTGGGGTACGCGCTCGACGAGATCCTCAACCCGAGACTGAGGTCCCGATGAGCCTGCTGTCGGTTCGGGATCTCCACGTGACGTACTCGACCGAGGGCGGGCCGGTGCCGGCCGTGCGGGGGGTGGACCTGGAGCTGTCGCGGGGCGAGATCCTGGGGCTGGCCGGCGAGTCGGGCTGCGGGAAGTCGACCGTGGCGCACGCGCTGCTGCGGCTGCTGCCCAAAGGGACCGAGGTCAGCGGGCGGGTGCTCCTGGACGGGGACGACATCCTGGCGATGAAGCCGGGCCGCCTGCGGGCGGTGCGGTGGGCCGAGGCCTCGATCGTCTTCCAGGGGGCGATGCACTCGATGAACCCGGTCCAGCGCGTAGGCGACCAGATCGCGGAGGCGATGGTCCTGCACGGGATGTCGCCGCAGAACGGGGTGCGGAAGGAGGTGGCCTCGCTGCTGGAGCGGGTGGGACTGCCCGCACGCCGGGCCCGCGACTACCCGCACGAGCTCTCGGGCGGGCAGCGCCAGCGGGTGATGATCGCGATGGCGCTGGCGTGCAGCCCCCAGATTCTGATCGCCGACGAGCCCACCACAGCGCTGGACGTGATGGTTCAGGCGCAGGTGCTCGACCTGCTGCGTGAGCTCCAGCGCGATCTCGGTCTGGCGCTGCTGTTCATCACGCACGACCTCTCGGTGCTCGTGGACCTGTGCGATCGGATCGCGGTGATGTACGCGGGCCGGATCGCCGAGGAGGGGCCGGCGCGCGCGGTGTTCGAGGACGCGAAGCACCCCTACGCGGCGGCGCTGTCCGGCGCCTTCCCCCGCATTGGCGACCCGGCGTACCGGAGATCGCCGGGCGGGCTGGGCGGCGACCCTCCCGACCCGTCCGCGCTCCCGAGCGGGTGCCCGTTCCACCCGCGGTGCCCGGAGCGCTTCGAGCCCTGCGACGGCGTGGAGCCGGGGATGTTCCCTGTAGGCGACGGGCGCGTGGCGGCCTGCTACCTGCTGGAGCCGGGCCGATGAGCGGGCGAGGCCTCCTGCCCGCCGGCGTTCACCGCCATGGAGCGGGGCTCAGGGGGGTGCCCCGTACGGGTGTCCGCCATCCCGGTCACCTGTCCGCTATCCGGACCACCCCTGGGAGCCGAGCACCATGAGCGACTCGCCGCTCACCGCGCCACAGACCCCCGGCACGACCGAGGCCCCTCTCCTCGAGGTCCGCGACCTCAACGTCCACTTCCGCGGGCGGGTGGGGCTCGGCGCGGGCCTGCTCGGCCGGAAGGGCTCCCAGGCGCGAGCGGTGGACGGCGTGGATCTGTCCATCCGGCGGGGCGAGGTCCTCGTCCTGGCCGGCGAGTCCGGCTGCGGCAAGACCACCCTGGCCCGGACGATCATGGGCCTCGAGAAGCCCACCTCGGGGCAGATCCTCTTCGAGGGGAAGCCCGTCCGCCCGCGCGACGTCCGCGCCTACCGCCGGCAGGTGCAGATGGTCTTCCAGGACCCGACCGGGTCGCTCAACCCCCGCCAGACGATCTACGAGACTGTGGCCGAGGGCCTCCGCATCCACGGGATCCATGATGAGGAGGAGCGCCGCGTGGCGGACGCGCTGTCGGCCGCGGGGCTGCGTCCGCCGGAGGCGCTGTTCCTCCGGTACCCCCACGAGCTGAGCGGGGGCCAGCGCCAGCGCGTCGTGATCGCGGGCGCGCTCGCGCTCGAGCCCAGCGTCATCGTCGCGGACGAGCCGGTCTCGATGCTCGACGCCTCGGTCAAGGGGGAGATCCTGAAGCTGCTGCTCGGCCTCCGCGAGCGCCTCGGGCTGACGGTCCTGCTCGTCACGCACGACCTGGGCGTGGCGTGGACGGTGGCCGACCGTGTCGCGGTGATGTACCTCGGGAAGATCGTGGAGCTCGGCCCGGCGGAGCGGGTGCTCAGCGAGCCCGCGCACCCGTACACGACGGCCCTGCTCGAGGTGGCCCCGGAGCACGGCGGGCCCCGGATGCTCCTGACGGGCGAGCCCCCGGATCCCACGCGGATCCCCGAAGGGTGTCGGTTCCATCCAAGGTGCCCGGTCGTCGCGTCGGGTCGGGCAGCGGCCGCAAGGATAGAAGAAAGGTGCCGCGGCGAGATCCCCCTCCTGCGCGAAGTCGGGAGAGAGCATTTCGCCGCCTGCCACTACGCGTAGCCGGGCCCGTCCACATGGAGGAGAACTTCCGATTCCTGCCCAGGCTCCGCGTGCCTACGGTCGGGGCAGAAGCGGGCGGCCCGATGCCCCCCGAGGAGGCGAGGCAGATGACGCAGACCGAGAACAGCTCACGATGGGGGGCGGCGCTCGTGGTCGTCGCGCCGCTCGTGGCGGCGGCCGGGCGCTGCCGCTCGCCGTGATCGGGGGCGCCCTCTTCGCGATCCTGCCCGGCGTCGAGTTCGCACCCTACGCCGCGGCCGAGATGGGGGCCGACGTCGCGCAGGCCCAGGAGATCCTGACCCCCTACTTCCTCCCCGTCCTGCTGAACGGTGGAGTGTTCTTCGCCATCGGGACTATGGCTTCACGCGGGCCATCGGCGCCAGCGGAGTGATGAGCAGGGGGACGGCCCTCGTGGCCCTGTTGCCGATCGCGGCGACGATGTGGGGCCGACCCGAGGCCCAGATGGTCGGCGAGCCGGCCACCGGTTAGAGGAGCCAGTCCCCTCATGGGAGACTCGTCCCCTCTTCTGGGGGACGAGTGGCCCCTCCGCGGTTCCGATGCCTACCGTCACACTCTCGCCAAGGAGGTAGCGCGATGGGACGGAAGGCCAGAGCTCTCGCGATCGGTGCGGGAGCAGCGTGGGGAACCACGTACTGGCTCGGTCGGACGTGGGGGTCGACGGACGAGGAACGCCGGCGGCATCTCCCCGGCGATGAGGTCGTCAGCCCGGCCCGGCTCGTCACCAATCACGCCGCGACCATCCCCGCGACACCCGAGGAGATCTGGCCGTGGCTCCTCCAGGTCGGCTGGCACCGGGGCGGCTGGTACACGTACCGGTGGGTGGACCGTCTCCTCTTCCCCGCAAACCGGCCGAGCGCCGACTCGATCCTTCCCGAGTACCAGGACCTGAAGGTCGGCGACCGGATCCCCGACGGCCCGCCCGAGTCCGACTGCTACTTCGAGGTCGAGCTGCTCGAGCCGCACAAGTACATGGTGCTGCACTCCAGGACCCACCTCTTCCAGCAGCTCCGGGAGATGCCGGGCACGGAGATGGACTGGACGTGGACCTTCCACCTCGAACCGTTGGGCGAGCGGGAGACGCGGTTCCTCTTCCGCGTGCGAGCGAACCTCGACCCTGCGTGGCTGCGGGCCCTCTACCACGTGGCAGTCGTCCCGGCCGACTTCCTGATGTCCCGCAGCATGTGCCTCGGCCTCAAGAAGCGCGTGGAGCGCGGCTAGACCCCATCCGCGTCACGGGCGCGTGAGCTCCACGAGTTCGAAGATCTCCTTGCCGCCCGAGAGCGCGCGCTCCGCGATGAGCCCCACGCCCGGCGCGTAGTACTTCTCCACGACGATCCCGGGTTCCAGCGGGCTCCATTCGAGCGTGTGGATCACGTCGTCGAACGAGCCGAAGGGCACCTCCTTCGACCCGCCGGTCTCGACCACCCAGAACATGTCCTCGGCCTCGCCCCGGTAGTACTCCTGCCGATGGGCGTCCGAGACCCTGGGCTCGGCCGGCATGACGATCCCCGGAAGCGCCCCGTCCACCCCCGCCTCCCAGGCTCCCGACCGGCTCACGACCTCGCCGTCCTCGTACTCGGCCGTGTCCTCGCCGAAGTACCACACATTGCCCTCGCGGTCCTGGGCGAACCAGTCCCACGTCTTCTCCGCAAGCTCCCCGTTCGCCGTGACGACGTCCAGGACGACGGTGGTCGTCACGCCCATGACCTCCCGGGTCCGGTCCAGGACCGTGATCCTGTCGACCTCCATCCCCTCGTCGGTCTCGCCCTCGAGGCGCAGGACGGTGCCGGGCTCGAGCGGGAAGTAGGGGTTGTCGATCGTCTCCACGAAGTCGGCCGGGTCGATCGTCACCGCGTACCCTCCTGGTGCCTCATCGATGACCGATGGAGAGGGTTCCCCGCCACACCCGGCCCCGAGTAGGGCCATCGCGAGGACCGTGAACACCAACGCCGCACGTCTGGCCGGGATGCTCATCTCCGCTCCTCTCGTCCGGAACGGTGGGAGCATGCGCCCGGCTCGCTGACGCGCAGCTGAATGGCCGCTCACTCCATTCAGCCGAGCTTCAGGATGGGTCCATCATGGTGGAGGGCCGGGCCCGACGGAGGACGGCATGCGCGTGCTGATCGTGGAGGATGAGCGAGGGCTCGCCGAGGGGCTGAGGAAGGGCCTCGTGGCCGAGGGGTTCGCCGCGGATGTGGCGCTGAGAGGCGACGACGGCCTCTGGATGGCCCGCGAGAACCCCTACGACGCCATCGTCCTCGACCTCATGCTGCCCGGCATGAACGGGTATCAGGTGTGCTCGGCGCTCCGGGAAGCGGGCGTGTGGACGCCGATCCTCGTCCTCACCGCGATGGACGACGAGCTGGACGAGGCCGAGGCCCTCGATCTGGGAGCGGACGACTTCCTCGTGAAGCCCTTCTCGTACGTCGTGCTGGTGGCCCGGCTCCGGGCCCTGATCCGGCGCGGCGGTCCCGAGCGTCCCACGGTCCTCGAGGCGGGCGACCTCCGGCTGGACCCGGGAGCTCGTCGCGCGTGGCGGGGAGACCAGGAGGTCGCGCTCACGGCTCGGGAGCTGTCCCTGCTCGAGCTCCTCCTCCGGAGGAAGGGGCAGGTCGTGTCGAAGCGCGAGATCCTCGAGCACGTCTGGGACGACAGGTTCGAGGGAAACCCCAACATCGTCGAGGTCTACGTCCGTCACCTGCGGAACAAGCTCGACCGGCCGTTCGGCCGGGACTCGATCAGGACGGTCCGGGGCGCCGGATATCGGGTGGTGGCCGATGGGTGAGAGGGGAGGCTCCGTCCGGACTCGGACCACGGTAGGTGCGACGCTCGTGGTGGGCGTGGCCCTGGTGGCGGCCGCCGTGGCGCTGGTGATGTTGCTCCGGGC
Source organism: Actinomycetota bacterium (assembly GCA_036374295.1). Classification (GTDB taxonomy): domain Bacteria; phylum Actinomycetota; class UBA4738; order UBA4738; family CALAEC01; genus DASUTW01. The sequence continues at coordinate 4,175 of DASUTZ010000220.1, read as the reverse complement.
GGCGCTGACCGAGGACGTGCGTCTGGCGGCGAGGCTCCGGGCGGAAGCGGTGGCCGACCTCATCGCTGCTACCGAGCCCTCCTCGGAAATCAGCCTGGGCGACACCGACGAGGAGTTCGTCCAGGTGCTCGCCCCGGGCGGGGAGGTGGTGTCCTCGACCGAGAACGTCGCTGATCGGCCCTCGGTCGTGGCCCTCGAGCCCGGGGAGAGCAGGCGGGTGGAGGTTCCATTCGAGGACGACCCCTTCCTTGCGGTGGCGAGGGGCGACGGCGGGCTCCTGATCGTGGTGGGACGCTCCCTCGACGGGGTGATCGAGGTCACGCGGACCGTGGTGGGGCTGCTGGCCATCGGCTTCCCGCTCCTCCTCCTGGTGGTGGCGCTCGTCACCCGCCGGGTCGTGGGCCGGGCCCTCGCTCCCGTGGAGGCGATCCGATCCGAGGTGGACGCGATCTCCTCGTCGGAGCTGCATCGTCGGGTGCCCGTGCCGCGCGCGGGCGACGAGATCTCCCGGCTGGCGACGACGATGAACCGGATGCTGAACCGGCTGCAGCGGGGCCAGGACCGTCAACGGCGCTTCGTATCCGATGCTTCTCACGAGCTGCGCTCCCCGGTGGCCAGCATCCGGCAGCACGCCGAGCTGGCGCTGACCCATCCGGCCGCTTCGTCCCCGAAGGATCTCGCCAGGACCGTGCTCGACGAGGACCTCCGGCTCCAGCAGCTGGTGGAGAACCTCCTCCTCCTGGCGCGGATGGACGAGCGGGGCGAGGCGCGCCTGCGGCCGGTGGACCTCGACGAGATCGCGTCGGATGAGGTCGGGCGGCTCCGCCGGGTCGACGGGCGGAGCATCGACACGGATGGCCTCAGCGGCGGGCGGATGGTGGGGGACCCGCGTCAGCTGGGGCCCCTGGTGCGCAACCTCCTCGACAACGCGGTCCGGCACGCGCGGGGTCACGTGGCCCTCGCCCTGTTCGAGGACGGCGACCAGGTCGTTCTGCGGGTGGACGACGACGGACCGGGCATCGCGCAAGAGTCGCGAGAGAGGGTCTTCGAGCGGTTCGTGCGCCTCGAGGACGCCCGGGACCGAGACTCAGGAGGGAGCGGCCTGGGGCTCTCGATCGTGGCGGAGGTGGCGCGCGCCCACGGAGGATCGGTGGAGCTCGTCGACTCGCCGCTGGGCGGCGCTCGCTTCGAGGTGAGGCTCCCCCGCGCTGACTGAAGGGACTTTCAGGCTCAGTTCAGCGAGGGCTCAGGTCGGACCGGGCAAGATGGGCTCGGAGGTGACGACATGAACGCGAGGAGACGGCTCATCATCGGCCTCGTCGCGGCGCTGGCGGTCATCGGCGTCTCGACCGCGGTGGTGGTCGCCGCGAGCGGCGACGACCAGCCCCTTCCCGACGACGCACGGGCCAGGGCCACGGCGGCAGCGCTCGACCACGTCGGAGGGGGCCGAGTGCTGGAGACGGAGATCGGCGACGACGGGATGGCCTACGGCGTGGAGATCCTGAAGCCCGACGGCTCGGTAGTCGAGGTCAGCCTGGACGAGGACTTCCAGGTCGCGCGCGTGGAGGCCGATGACGACGGAGCAAGGGACGCGGAGGGACCCGACGACGACTGACCCTCAGTGGTGGTCGCGGGGGGCGTCCTCGGACCAGGAACGCTCGCGGACCAGGCGGTCGTTCTCGGTGAGGCGGCGGTGGACCTGGGTGCGGAAGCGCTCGGGGTCGCTGGTGATCGAGATCTGCACGTCGAGGCGGAGGGACCGACCTTCCAGCTCGATGAGCGTCTGAGCGACCCCGAGCGCTTCCGCATGAGCAGGCCGCCCCACGTCCACCTCGTGGCGCAGGCGCTCGCGGAACACCTCCCTCCCCCAAGGGAAGGTCATCTTCTCCTCGCCCTCGGCCTCCGCGACGAACCGGCTCCCCTCGCGGCGCGTCGTCCATCCCGTCGGCAGGATGCTGCCCTCGACGCGGACGCCCTCCGGAGGCTCGGGAGGGCCCGCCTCCTCCCAGGTCGGCTCCTCCAGCTCCGCCGGTGGCGCCACCGGGAGCACGAGCTGCGATCCCTCGAGGTGCAGGGTCATCGTCATCGGGTGTGGGGTGGGCCAGGTCATCGGGAACAGCGCGTTCGAGACCGCGAGCCGGATGTGGTGCCCTGCAGGGAACCTCCAGGACGTGAAGCGCATCGGGACGACGAGGTCGTGGGGCTCGCCGGGCTCGAGCGGCGACGGGTCCTCCGCTGAGACCCGCTGCGCGCCGCTCAGCCCTCCTCCGCTGACGAGGGTGGCGCGGCCGTCGGGCGCCACGTCGGACAGGCGCACGAACCAGTTCGCGATCGGTGCGTCCACCGACGACCGGAGCTCGGCCCGCGGCATCCCCAGGATCTCGAGCGGCTCCTCCAGGGGCTCCGTCTCGTAGGCAAGGCAGCGCGCGTCGAGCGGCGACTGGTCGGGCTGGACCTCGCCCCACCACGAGCCGGCCTCGATCCCGATCGAAGGGTCGTAGGGGAGGTGGTGCTCACCGGCCGATCGGCTGTCGACGAGCCCGCCGCCGTCGCCCGGCCACAGCGTGCGCTCCTCGAGACGTTCCGGAGGCCAGGTGCGCTCGAGGCGCCAGCGGCCGGGGATCGACTCGACCTCGCCCGGCGAGTGGTGGTCCCGCACGAAGACCGCGAGCCGCGGCTCGTCCTCGATCCCGCTCCGCTCCTCCCGGAGCCACCGGTCCCACCAGCGGACGGCCTCGGCCCGCCACTCGATCGCCCCGTGCGAGGCCCGGTGCGGGAACGAGTGGTCCCACGGCCCCACGATCGCGCGGGTCGGGACGCGGGACCCCTCGAGCACCCGAGGCACGGTGTCCCGGTACCCGTCGTACCAGCCGCCGATCAGGAGCGCGGGGACTTCCAAGCGCTCGTAGTCCGGCCGCAGCGAGCCGCGTCGCCAGAACGGCCCGTCGCGCTGGTGCCGCATCTTCTCGAGGATCCACGGCTCGCGATCGAACCGCGCTGCGAGCGTCTCTTCGTCCGTCGGGAAGTCGGGCGCGGGCGGGAGCGGGTTGAGCGCGTCGATCATCAGCTCGTACTCGTCGAGGTGCATCAGCCCGTCCACGTAGTGGACGTCGTCGTGGAAGAGGTCGTCGCTGGCGTGGAGGGCGACGATCGCCCTGAGGGCCGGCGGCGGACGCGTGCCCATCTGGATCGCGTTGAAGCCTCCCCACGAGATGCCCCACATCCCGATGGCGCCGGTGGACCAGGGCTGGGAGGCAAGCCACTCGATGACCGCCTCTCCGTCGTCCTGCTCCTGCTCCGAGTACTCGAACGGCGGCACCACGCCCTCGCTCCGACCCGTGCCGCGGATGTCGACCCGCGCCCCGACGTACCCCGCGCGGGTCATGTACGCGTAGAGGTCGTGGTCGCGCGACAGCAGCCCGTCGTCCTTGCGGTAGGGCAGGTACTCGAGGAGGACCGGGTGCAGGCCTTCGTCATCCGGGAGGTAGAGGGTGGCGGACAGCCGGACCCCGTCGGGCATCGGGATCCAGGCCTGCTCGGTTCGCACGCCGGGAGTCTACGCCGGGAGGGCGCTGTCGGCGTGACGCGCGTCCGCGCCGTGGGCGCCGGCGGCGGGCGCTCCACCCACCGGAGAAGGATGGCGGATCCGCGCCATGTCTTCCTGAGGGCCCGGCATGGCACCCTTCCCTGTCAGACACGCTCGGTAGGCTCCGAGGCGCCTCCCCCTCACGAGCCCCCGCCGGATGGCTACCCGAACCTCGCCATGAAGCAGGACCTCCTCGATCTGGAGCACCGGCTCAAGGGATACGTGTTGAGGACGATCCTGCTCACGAACCTCGCTCTGGCTGGATCGTTCGCTGCGATCGCGCTCACCGCGGCAGGCCTCACGTAGAGCCCTGGCCCCGCTACGGGAAAGGGCACACAATGGCCGCAGCATGAGCACCGCGATCCCCGCCCCCGACGCCCCGCCTCGGCGGCGGCGTCGTCCGACAGGACAGCCCCCGCCCCTCCCCAAGGAGCTGGGCAGGAGCGGCCGGCTCTGGGTCGCGATGTTCATCGCGCTGGCCCTCTTCCTGATCTTCCTCCTCTTCCTCCCCATCGGGGCATCGATGGAGCGCGCGGAGAACGCCTTCCTGCGCCGGCTCGTCACGCTGAGATCCGACCCGCTCGACTCC
>DASUTZ010000219.1:0-5028 GCA_036374295.1 Actinomycetota bacterium | reverse complement strand
GGCGATCGTGTCGTCGAACGTGGACCTCCCGATCGACTACTGCGACGGAGGAAGCGACCCCACGACGATCCGCGTCCCGGCCGGGCGCTTCAGGCTGTCGGTGGGCCCCGCCGGCGACAACGCCGGGCTCACGGGCGACCTGGACATCACCGACGACGTCGTGATCCGCGGGGCGGGGATGGGAAGGACCATCATCGACGCGAACGGCCTGGATCGCGTCTTCGACGTGGATACAGGGTTCGCCGGGATCCTCGTCGTCCTTCGCGACCTCACGATCACGGGCGGCTCGGTCACCGGCACCTCGGGCGGAGGGATCTGGAACAACGGCATCCTCGTGCTGAAGAACGTGGAGGTACGCGGCAACGAGTCGCTGGACGCGGTGACGGGAGGAGGCGGTGGGATCTGGAACTACGACACGGGGATCCTCTCCGTCGTCGAGAGCCGCATCGTGGGCAATCGGACCACCGGCTCCGGCACCGGAGGGGGCCTACGGAATCGTGGAACCGCGTCGGTGTTCGACACCCTGATCAAGGGGAACCGGAGCCGCGACGGGGGCGGCATCATGAGCTTCCCGACGCCGGCGACGCTCACGGTCCGGGACAGCGCGCTCGTCGGCAACGTCGCCTTCGACGGGGACGGCGGCGGGTTCAACAACAACAACGGGGCCACCGCGACGTTCGAGAACGTGACGGTGAGCAAGAATCGAGCGGCGCGCTTCGGGGGCGGCATCTACCACTTCAGCGGGTCGTCCTCCTTCTCGCACCTCACGGTGGCGGACAACCGGGCCGACTTCGACGGCAACGCGGTGGGTGACGGGGGCGGCCTCGCCGTCTCCATCGGGACCGTGGAGCTGCGAGCCTCCGCGTTCGGCCGCAACAAGGTGGGCAGCGGCGCGGCCACGTCCGACTGCTCCGGAGGGGTCCAGATCCAGACGCTCGGGGGCAACATCGAGCGAGGCCCCAACGAGTGCAACCTCCTCCCCCTGTCGGGGGACGTTCTCGCCAACCCGAAGCTCGGGAAGCTGCGCAACCTCGGCGGCCCCACGCCGACCCACGCGCTGGCCCAGAAGAGCAGGGCGCGCGGTCTCGTGTCCGCCTCCGACTGCGCCCCGACGGACCAGCGCGGCGTCCCGCGCAGGGGCCGCTGCGACGCGGGAGCCTACGAGCTCGCGGCCTGCGCGGGTGTCGTGGTCAACCGGGTCGGCACGAAGGGGCGCGACGTCCTTCGGGGGACGCGGGGCCCCGATGGGTTCCTCGCGCTCTCGGGCAACGACGTCGCCCGAGGACGGGGCGGCGACGACGCCATGTGCCTCGGCGGGGGCCGGGACAGGGCGTTCGGCGGGGCCGGGACGGACGTGCTCCGCGGGCACGGTGGCAACGACGTGCTCAAGGGGCAGGCCGGGAACGACGCGCTGTTCGGCGGTCCGGGACGGGATCGCTGCGTCCAGGGGCCGGGCACCGGGAGGCTGCGCGGCTGCGAGCGGTAGGCGGGCGCCCACCACCTCCTCCCGCCGGATAGGATTCGGTGACCGCATCCCGAAGGAGGCCCTCGTGAAGGCGCACATCTGGCTCCGCAAGAAGGACGGCATGTCCGATGAGGACTTCAAGGACTACTGGCTGACGACGCACGGGCCGATCGCCGGCGACGGCTACGAGCACCTGACGGGCTATACGGTGGCCCTCGTCACCAGGGTCCCCGAGGGGCAGGAGAAGCCGTACGACGGCGTGGCCATCCTGGAGTGGGCCGACCGCGACGGCTTCAAGGCCGACATGGCGAGCCCCGTGGCCAAGGAGAGCACCGACGACCTGGCCAGCTTCACCTCCGCCTTCGGTCTCCTCTTCGTCGAGGAGCACACGGTCAAGTAGTGCGGTACCTCGAGCTGCGTCGGCACGCCGACAACGAGGGCGACGCCCTCACGGAAGCGGGGAAGGCCACGGCCGAGCGTGTGGGCCGGTCGATGGAAGGCCCCTTCGACGGCGTCTTCACCTCGCCCGCGAAGCGCGCCGCCAACACCGCGGCCTGGTTCCTGCGCGGCATGGGCCAGCAGCTCCCCCAGCTCCACGGCGTCACCGACGGGCTCACATCCGCTGAGGAGGAGCGCTGGCGGGAGGCCGGAAGCCGCACCGGGACCTGGCGCGTGGACGACATCGAGCGGGAAGATCCCGAGCTGGTGCGCGAGGAGCTGCCCCGGCTGGCCGACGCGATCCTCCAGATGTTCGCCGCGATCCGGGACGGCCAGCGAGCCCTCGTCGTGGGGCACAGCCCGTTCCTGGAGGCCGCCGTCTACGCACTGTCCGGGACCGTGCTGGACCCGCTCGGGAAGTGCGAGGGCGTCCTCCTCGGCCACGACGGCGAGCGGGTCACCGTGGAGGGGGACCTCCGGCTCCCGACCTGAGCGCGATCCCCCCGGCCACCGCTCGGGCTAGAGCTCCAGCAGGGATTCGAGGCCGACCGTCAGGCCGGGTCGGCGGGCGACCTCCTTGACCGCTAGCACCACGCCGGGCATGAACGAGGATCGATCCGTCGAGTCGTGACGGATGGAGAGAGTCTGCCCCTGTCCCCCGAAGAGGACCTCCTGGTGGGCGACGAGGCCCGGGAGTCGCACGCTGTGGATCGGGATCCCCTCCACAGCACCGCCCCGAACGCCCTCCACCGACTCCTCCCCCGGGCCTTTCCAGGCCTCACCGCGCGCGGCGGCGATCCGGCGGGCAGTGGCCGCCGCGGTCCCCGACGGCGCGTCGACCTTCCCCTCGTGGTGGAGCTCGATGATCTCCGCGGCCGGGAAGTGGCGGGCCGCCTCCTCGGCCAGCCGCTGAGCGACCACGGCGCCGGTCGAGAAGTTCGGCGCTACGACGACGTTCGCATCCGAGTCCTTCAGCCACTCTCGGATCGAGGCCTGCTCGTCGGGGCCCACTCCTGTCGTCCCCACGACCATGTGGATCCCGTGGGTGCATCCGAAGCGGACGTCGTCCATCACGACGTCGGGCCTGGTGAAGTCCACGGCGACCTCGGCGTCGGCCTGCACGAGGGCCTCGAGCTGCGCGGAGACCCTCCCTTCCGCCCGGGGGTGCCCCACCGCCACGGCGAGATCCTCGCCGGCCCGCGACGGGTGGACGGCCGCGACGAGCGAGAGCTCCGGATCGTCGATCACCGCCCGGCTGGCCATCGTCCCCATGCGTCCGCAGGCCCCGATCACGCCCACACGGATCACGTCAGCACCTCCCGAAGGGCATCCTTGCCCAGCGGCCCGATCACCGCCAGCGAAGGCGCGCGCCCGAGCACGTCGGCGGCCACGTCCCTGACGTCCTCGCCCGTCACCGCGTCGATCCGCTCGATCACCTCGTCCACGGTGAGGATCTCGCCGTGGGCCACCTCGGACTTCCCCAGGCGGTTCATCCGCGAGGAAGTGTCCTCCTGGGAGAGGACGAGGCCGCCCTTCATGTGGCCCTTGGCCCGCTCCAGCTCGTCCGGCCCCAGCCCCTTCTCGGCGATATCCTCGATCTCGCCCCGGATCACCCGCAGGACCTCCGTGGCCCGGACCGGGGTCGTCCCCGCATAGACGCAGAAGAGCCCGGTCTCCGCGTACATCGCGTGGTAGGAGAAGACGGAGTAGGCCAGGCCGCGCTTCTCGCGCACCTCCTGGAACAGTCGGGACGACATCCCCTCTCCCAGCGCGTTGTTCACGACGCCGAAGGCGAAGCGCCGGGGGTCGCGCCGGGCCAGGCCCGCCGTGCCGTAGGCGATGTGCGCCTGCTCGGTCTTGCGCCGGCGAACGTCCCAGATGCCGGAGGGCCGGGGAGGGGTCCCTCCGTCGCGGACGGTCGAGCGCCGACCCGAGACGGGTGCGCCCGTCCCCACGAGCGACTCGATGAGCCCGGTCAGCGCCTCATGCTCCACGTTCCCCGCCGCGACGAACACGAGGTTGGCGGGGACGTAGTGTCGTTTCCAGAACCGGCGGATCTGGTCGCGCCCCATCGCCTCGATCGTCTCCCGGGTGCCCAGGATCGGACGCCCCAACGGGTGGCCGCCCCACAAGATCCGGGCGAAGTCGTCGTGGACGAGCTGATCGGGGGCGTCCTCGGTCATGTGGATCTCCTCGAGGATCACCTGCCGCTCGGCCTCGACATCTCGCGAGCGCAGGAGCGAGCGCTCGATCATGTCCGTGAGGTGGTCGACCGCCATCGGGAGGTCCCTGTCCAGGACCCTCGCGTAGAAGACCGTCTGCTCCCGCCCCGTGAAGGCGTTGAGGTCTCCCCCCACCGCGTCGAAGGCCTCGGCGATCTCCTGAGCCGAGCGCGCCTTGGTGCCCTTGAAGAGAAGATGCTCCAGGAAGTGCGAGGCGCCGGCGGTGCGGGCAGGCTCGTCTCGGGAGCCCACGGGCACCCAGACGCCCAGCGTGACCGACCGGACCCCGGGCATCCGCTCGGTGACGACGCGGAGCCCGGACGCGTATTCGGTGCGGCCGATCACCGGGGTGGGCTACTCCCGGCGGTCGCCCTCGGGGCGGCGGCGGCGGCGCCTGCGGCGCTCGCCGCCGCCGCCCCCACCACGCTCGCCGCGCTCCTCACGCGGACGCTCCTCCCGCGGACGGTCGTCGCGTCGGCCTTCCTCGGCCGAGGCCTCCTCCGAGCCGGCCTCCTCCTCCTCGTCCCCCCAGACGGGCTCGAGCGAGATGCGGCCCTGCTGGTCCACATCGCGGACCTTGACCGTGAGCGTCTCGCCGACGTTCACCACGTCCTCGACGTTCTCCACGCGCTTCCCGCGGCGTCCCAGCTTCGAGATGTGCACCAGGCCGTCCTTGGCCGGGGTGAGGTTGACGAAGGCCCCGAACGTCGTCGTCTTCACGACCTTGCCCTCGAACACCTCGCCCACCTCGGGCATCACCGGGTTGACGATCGCGTTGATCATCTCCTTGGCCCGCTCGGCCCCCTCGCCCTCCTTGGAGCCGATGAAGACCGTGCCGTCGTCGTGGATGTCCACGTCGGCCCCGGTCTCGGCGATGATCTCGTTGATCCGCTTCCCCTTCGG
>DASUTZ010000218.1:0-29688 GCA_036374295.1 Actinomycetota bacterium | reverse complement strand
ACCGGTCGTGTCGAACGCGCGGGGCACGGCCTCGCGGATCACCGAGAGCGCGTCGGCGAGGGGGGCGCCGGCGGCCGGCGGGTGGTCCTCGCGGAGGGTCTCGGCGAGCGCCTCCTTGTCGGGCGCGCCGGCCGCCGGCGCCCCCGGAAGCTCGTCCAGGAACGATGCCAGGTACGACACCGCCTCCTCGACCATCGCCCGGAGCTCGGCCCCCGTCGGCTCGAGCGGGTGCCCGCTCACGCGATCTCCTCCTCGTACCGAGGCTCGCCCCGGCGGACGACCAAGATCATCCCGTCGACCTCCTCCACGATCACCGGGTCCCCAGGCACACCCTCGAGCACCCGGCCGGGGTAGGTCGTCCCCGCGATCCGGACGCGGCCGCCCTCGACAAGCACACCGTGCCTCCCAACGAGCGCCTCGTGCCCCGAGCGGGGGCGCTGCCTCCGGAGCCAGAGCCAGAAGGCCACCTCCAGCACCTCGAACCCCGCCAGGCCCACGATGACGACGATCGACCAGGGAGCAGGCAGGAACAGGAGCGCGAGCGTGCCCCCGATCAGCAGCGACATGACGGACCGAGCGTACCGTGCCCCGGCGGACCGGGTCACTCCACGGGAGGCGTCCGGCGGAGCCGCTTCACCTCGCTCCGCCGCCTCTTCGCCTTCATGCGACGCTCCCGCGCCGCCGCCGAGGGCTTCGTCCCCACGCGGCGCTTAGGCACCGCGAGCGCTCCCTCCAGCAGGCGGCCGAGCCGCTCCACGACGTCGGCCCGGTTCCGGGCCTGCGACCGCTCCGCGCCGGAGACCAGCCGGAGGTTGCCCTCCGCGTCGATCCTTCCCCGTAGCGCTCGGCGGACGCGCGCCTTCTGCCGGGGCCCCAGCGCCGCGCTCTCCTCGACGTTCCAGATCAGCTCGACCCGGGTGGCCGAGCGGTTCGCGTGCTGGCCGCCCGGCCCCCCCGACGGTGTGAACCGGAACGAGAGCTCGGAGGCGGGGATCGTGACGCGCCGGTTGACGCGGACGTTCACGGGATCTCGAGCGACAGGACCTCGTAGGCGAAGGTTCCCCCGGGGGCCTCATAGGTGACCTTCTCGCCGACCTTCTTCCCGGCCAGGGCCTCCCCAAGTGGGGACGAGAGCGACACGGTACGGGCCCCCTCGGCCTTCTCCTCCTTGGAGGCCGCGAGCAGGAACCGCTCCTCCTGGTCATCCTCGTCGTCCAGCGGGCGGACGGTGATGAGAACACCCGCCCCGGCCGCGTCGGTGGACGCGGCGCCCTCGACGATGTCCGGGTCGCGGAGGAGGCGCTCGATCTCGCGGATCCGGGCCTCCATCAGGCCCTGGGCGTCCTTGGCCGCGTCGTACTCGGCGTTCTCCCGGATGTCGCCATGCTCGCGGGCGCGCTCCAGTCGCTCGGCCATCTCCCGACGGCCCTCGCCGCGGAGGCGGTCCAGCTCGCCCCGGAGCCGCTCGTACGCGTCCCGCGTGAGAACAGCGGTGGGCTCCTCGCCCGGTCGGCGTGGTGGTCTCGTGGTCATGACCCACGAGGGTAGCAAAGGCCCTAGGCCTCGGCCGGAGCCGTGGCGGGGGCCGCGAGCGGGAGCTCCACGGTGAAGACGGTGCCGGCCCCCTCCCGGGAGGAGACGCGGACGCGTCCGTCCATCGCCTCCAGCAGCGAGGACGCGATCGAGAGGCCGAGCCCGGCGCCGGCCTCGCCCCGGGCCCTCGTGCCTCGGAACAGCCGGGAGAACACGTGGGGCAGCTCGTCGGGAGGGATGCCGCGCCCGGTGTCGGCCACCTCCACGACGACCCGGTCGTTCGCGCGCCGCGCGCGGAGCGAGATCCGGGCGTCCTCGCCGGCGTGTTTGACGGCGTTCGCCACGAGGTTCGTCAGGACCTGGAGAAGTCGCTCAGGGTCGGCCAGGGCCAGGAGCCCGGACTCGGCGTCCACGGAGGCCCGCCGGCGCTCCCCCGCCAGCCCCCGGACGAGCGCCTCCTGCATCAGGAGCTCGACCTCGACCGGCGACCGCTCGAGGGGGAGCCCCTCGTCCAGCCGCGCGAGCAGCAGCAGCTCCTCGACGATGCGGCGCATGCGGTCGATCTCGTCCATCGCCAGCCCCACCGAGGCTCGGTCGCCCTCGGCCTCCAGCCGATCCCGCAGCAGCTCGAGCTGTCCCCGCACCACGGTCAGCGGCGTGCGCAGTTCGTGGGAGGCGTCCGCCACGAAGCGCTGCCGGGAGCGGAACGCCTCATCCAGCCGCTCCAGCATCGCGTCGAAGGACTCGGCCAGACGGCCCACCTCGTCCCGTGGCCCGTCGCCCGATACGCGCAGCGAGAGGTCGCCCGTGGCTTCGATCTCGTCGGTCCTCATCGTCATGCGGCGGAGCGGCCGGAGTGTCCGGCGGACGGCGGCCAGGCCGAGCCCGGCGGCGAGAGCCAGCCCCAAGCCCGCCGCGATCAGCATGCCGCGCACGAGCGCATCGAGCGTGGCCTGGATGTCGGCGCGCGAGGAGCCCACGACGAGGGTCCCCACCGTTCGATCCCCCAGCAGGAGGGGCACGGTGAGCGCCCTGACCGGCTCGCCGGACATCTCGATCTCCCACCAGCGCGAGGAGCGAGCGTCCAGGACCTCTGGGGGGAGGTCGGACACCGGCATGCCGCCCGCCGCCGAGAGCACCGGCCCGGCCGACGTCCGGACCGCCGCCACCTCCTTGGAGGTGAACCCGTGGACGGCCAGCCAGCTTCTGGCCGCGTTGGGGAGGTCGGCGGGGCGGGCGACCTGGCGAGCCGGGCCCTGCTGGAACGACTGGACGGCGATCGACAGCCGGGCGTCGAGCCCACGCAGCAGATGCACCCGGGTCAGGTGGAAGACGAGCGCAGCGACCACGAGCAGCACGGCCCCTGCGATGAGGACGTGGGTGAGGACGAGGCGTGGCCCGAGCGGGAGAGACCGCCTAGCCGCCATCGCCCGGGCCCGAGGAGTCGTCGTCGTCCTCCTCCTCCTCGTCATCGTCGCCGCCGCGGCCCCGCCCGCGCCCGGAGTGGTCATCGTCCTCCTCGACCTCGTGCTCGACCTCCTCCACCTCGTCGTCGTCGTTCGTCGGAGTGGGCGTAGGCTCGGGTGAGGCGGCGGGCGCCGGGGAGGCGTCGTCCACCAGGACGACGGCCTGCGGGGGCTGGCTCTCAGGGACGACCGCGCCCGATCCGTACACGGCCCCCGCCAGGAAGAGCAGAGCTCCCAGGAACGCCGCGACCGCGACCCTCATGCCTCCTCCTGAGGTCCCACGAACCGGTAGCCGGTGCCCCGCACGGTCTCGATGATCCCGCCCCCGAGCTTCCTCCGGAGGGCGGCCACAAAGACCTCGACCACATTGGAGCCGGGATCGAAGTCCATGTCCCAGACGAGACGCAGCAGCTGGTCGCGGGAGAGCACCTGCCCCCGGTGCCGCATGAACGCGGCGAGGAGGGAGAGCTCCCGCGCCGAGAGCGCCACCTCCCGCCCCTGCAGCACGGCGCGGTGCGCCGCGAGGTCCACGGTGAGGGCGCCGGCCTTCATGACGCCCTCGCCGTCGTCGCGGTCTCGGAGCCGGGCCCGGATCCGGGCGGCCAGCTCCTCCACCGAGAAGGGCTTCGTCACGTAGTCGTCGACGCCCGCATCGAGGCCGCCGACCTTCGATCCCGTGTCGTCCAGCGCGGTCAGCGCGATCACGGGCACATCGGGCTTGAGCTCCTTCAGGGTCCCCAGAGCGTCCAGCCCCTGGCGTCCTGGCAGCACGAGGTCGAGCAGGATCAGCGCCACGTCGAGCTTCCCCGCCAGGTCCACGCCCGTGCCTGCGTCAGGCGCGCTGGTCACGACGAATCCGCGCGCTCCGAGCCCCTGCTCGACGATGTCCCGGATCCGCGCGTCGTCCTCGATCAGCAGAACGTGGGTTCGGCTCACGACCACCCCTGGGACAAGCGTAGCGCCACCTCGACGCGCCGTTGCACCTCAGCCTGCCAAGCGGGTTGGAGAACGCGGAACGGTCCCACGGACAGCTTCAGCATCGAGAGCGCCTCCCGCCAGGCGAGATCCCGCACGTCCACGTCCAGTCTGGCGGCGAACGCGGGGACCAGGATCGAACGGTAGGCCAGGAGCCGCCGGGCGGCCGCCGGAACGGCCATGGCCAGGGCCACGAGGTGGGCGGTGAAGTTGGCGGCGTCCACCGCCAGGTCGCCGGGGCCGACGTCGTCGAGGTCCACCAGCCCGAGCGAGAAGCCCTCGTCCACCAGCACCTGGTGCTCGTAGAGGTCTCCGTGCACGGTTCCAACAGGTGATGGGGTCCCGGCAGCTCCACGCTCCACACGGTCGGCCACGCGGGCGGCCGGGCCAGCTGCCTGGGGGACGATCCGCTCGATGAGCGAGGCGGTGGTCCCGGCGTCGGCCACGGGATCGGGCGCCTCGCCCCCCACCCCGGGGGCCTCCAGCGAACCGAGGAGTCCCGCGACGCGTGCGGGGCTCGGCACGGGGCCGCCGCGCACGAGCACGTCTCGGAGCGAGCGCCCGGGGACGGCCTGCGAGAGGAGCAGGCCCTCGGCTTCCGTCGCCGTGCCGAGCCGGACCCGCCGCCCGCGCACCCGGCGCATCACCTCCCGGGCCCGCCGCAGCTTCCGCTGGCGCAGGACCTTGCCGTACAGCACCTCGCTCGCACTCCCCACGACGCGGTACCGGAACACCGCCCTCCGCCGGGGCCGGTACGTCAGCGGCTGGACCGCGACCGCAGCCGGAGCGGCGTGCCGTAGCCTGTCCCGCACCGATCGCCCGTCAGCGGCCTCCGGCAGCGCGGGAAGTCCCGGGTCGAAGGGGAACGCCCACACGAGGAAGCGGCCCACCTCCCCCACCGGTTCGGGGACGCCGAAGCGGTCCTCGAACCAGGACGGCGGGGGGACCGGGTCCCGGCGGCGGGCCCGGACCTCCGTGACGATCGTCAGCACACGGCGCCCGCCGCCGGGACCCTCGGCCTGGACCCGGTGGCGCGCGACGGCCTCGCGGCCCGGACGGTAGAGGGCCTGCACGGGCCGCGAGGCCGTCGCGCGCCACCCCCTCGCCTCGAGGAACGACGCCACGGCCCGGGCGCCGAGGGGCCCGGTGAGCCCCTCGGCGCCCGGCAGCGCCTCGTCCCGCGGGATGCCGCGCTCCGGCATCAGCTGCCCGGCCCGCTGTTGTCGTCGTCGGGAGAGTCGGCCCCGTCCATCGTGTCCGTCCCCGAGGTGTCCGCCGACCCCGAGGTGTCCGTCGACCCGGACGTGTCGGCGCTCCCCGAGGTGTCCGCAGAGCTCGCGCTCCCGGAGGTGTCGACCGACGCCCCCGCGTTCCCGTCATCCAGCGAGTCGCCGAGCGGGCTCGGCGAAGCCACCGTCACGGGCGTCCCCTCGACGTCGAGCGTCGAGGTCTCGCCCGTCTCGCCCAGCTCGACCGGCTGGGGAGCCTGCGCGTCCGTCCCGGCGACCGCGATCCCCGCCGCGGCGCCGATGCCGATCGCCGAGCCTCCCGCCACGAGCTTCCACAACCTTCCCTTCCGCATCCTGACCTCCTTCGGTCGGTGTCTGAAGAGATGGTCGCCTCCCCGCCTGAGGCGCCCCTGAGCCGCGCCTGAGGGTTCCTTCAGGTTGACCGCGCCGGGTCCGGGAACCTAAGGTCTCCGCGCATGGCGACACCTCCGGAGGAGGGGTTCCGCCCGCTCCCCTCCCACTACGACCACTGCTTCGGCTGCGGCCGCGAGCACCTCACCGGCCTGCACCTGCGGATGGAAGGCGGCGGTCGCGAGGTCCGCGGCTCGTTCACCGTCACTGAGCATCACCAGGGCGCGCCGATGCTCGCCCACGGCGGCGTGGTCGCGGCGGCGATGGACGAAGGCATGGGCTACCTCCTCTACCTGCTGCGGACGCCGGCGGTCACCGGCCACCTCGAGGTCGACTACCGCAGGCCCGTGCCGGTCGGAGCGACGCTCGAGCTCCGCGGCACCCTCGAGAAGGTCGAGGGACGAAGGATCCACGCCCGCATGACTGGGTACGTCGGAGAGGACCTGGCCGTGGAGGCCCGCGCCGTCTACGTCGAGGTCAGCCTGGACCACTTCCGGCCCGACCGGGGCCTGGAAGCCCCGTACAACCCCTGAGGTACGGTGGGGACAGGAGGCGACTGCCCATGAGCAACCCGATGGATCCCATCCGAGAGGAGCACCGACACCTCCTCCCCCACATCCAATCCCTCCGGCGCGCGGCGGACCTGGCGCCCGGGGACGACGCGAGGAAGGCCGCCGAGGACGCCCACCGCTTCCTCGTCGAGCACCTCCTGCCCCACGCGAAGGCGGAGGACCGCGTGCTGTACCCGGCGGTCGAGGAGGCGATGGGCGCCCCCGGCGCCGCGGCGACGATGAGCCGGGACCACGTCGAGGTCGAGACGCTCACAGGTGACCTCGGCGATCTGCTCCCCCGGCTGGAAGACGACCCCGGCGACGCAGTTTGGATGGAGCTCCGGCGGATCCTCTACGGGCTCCACGCACTGGTAGCGGTCCACTTCGCCAAGGAGGAGGAGATCTACCTCCCGATCCTCGACGCCCGGCTGAGCGCCGAGGAGGGCGAACGGATCGTCCACGAGATGCACGGTGAGCACTGAAGATGGGTGCGGGCGGCGACCCGGGGGACCCGACTCGAGCCGCCGCCACGCACCACGGTCCCCGGCGGGCGCCGGGGAGCCTCGCTCCTGGTATCGGCAGCTACCGCATCTGCGTTAATAGATCGGGCCGCTTTTTCCCGGTAGGCTGACGGCGACCTGGAGGGACGTCACCGGCGCACGAGAAGGTCCGTCGGCCCAGTGCTGGGGCCCCTCGTCGTGCTCCTCGCGGTCGGCGCGGGGTGGGTCCTCCGGACCCAGCTGATCGAGGCCCTCCCCACGGCCCCCGAGACGGCGATCGCGAGCCCCGCGCCCTCCCCCTCCGACGCTCCCACGTCGGCTCCGACGCCGGAGCTGGCGCCCACGCCTCCGTCCAGAGGGCGGCTCATGATCCACGGCACGGGGGACGTGAGCCTCGACCCCTCCTACATCCCCAATCTCTCGACGCAGGGCTACGGCTACGCCTGGTCGGGGCTGGAAGACCTCTTCCGCGAGGACGACCTCACCGTGGTCAACCTCGAGTGCCCCGTCTCGGACCTGGGGACGCCGGTGCCCAAGGAGTTCAGCTTCCGGTGCGACCCCGCGGCCCTGCCGGCCGCCCGGCGGGCCGGCGTGGACGTCGCGAACCTGGCCAACAACCACGGGGGGGACTACGGGCCGGAGGCGCTCCTGGACTCCCGGCGGCGCCTGCGTGAGGCGAGGATCGCACCCGTCGGCGTCGGGAGGAACGTCGCGCAGGCGACCAGGCCGGTCATCATCGAGACGAAGGGCTGGAGGATCGCCGTGCTCGGGTTCGGAGGCGTGATCCCCTCCCCGGCCTGGATCGCCGCCGAGAACGCCCCCGGGATGGCCGACGGCGACTCGATCGAGAACATGACCCGTGCCGTCCGGGCGGCCGATCGTCGAGCGGATCTGGTGATCGTGACCGTTCACTGGGGCACCGAGCTCTCCACGGCCCCGTCTCCCGACGACGTCGAGCGGGCCCACGCGATGATCGACGCCGGAGCCGACGCCATCTTCGGGCACCACGCCCACCGCCTGCAGCCGCTGGAGCACTACAAGGGGAGGCCGATCGCCTACGGCCTCGGCAACTTCGTCTGGCCCAGCTTCTCGCATGAGGGCGCCACCACCGCCGTGGCCAGGGTGGTCGTCACCCCGAGCGGGAAGATGCGGGGACGTCTCGTGCCCGCGTTCATCGAGGACCACGGCCATCCCGTGCTGACGGGCTGACCGACCCCCACCCGGTCGGCCCGGCGGTGGCATCATGGGCCCGTGACCGGGCAGCTCATCCTGCTGGTGGACGACGACGCTCGTCTCCGGGAGATCGTGGGCATGGCGCTCGAAGGAGAGGGCTATCGCGTCCTGCCCGCCGGCTCCGCGGAGGAGGCCTCGGATCTCCTGGCCCGAGAGGAGCCCGACCTCCTCATCCTAGACGTGATGCTCCCCGGGCAGGACGGGTTCGAGCTCTGCCGGGACGTCCGCACCCGCTCCCCGGTCCCGATCCTGATGCTCACGGCGAAGACCGACACCGTCGACGTCGTCGTGGGCCTGGAGTCCGGCGCCGACGACTACGTCACCAAGCCCTTCGTGACCAAGGAGCTCGTGGCGAGGATCCGCGCCCTGCTCCGCCGCTCGCGAGGGCCGGAGGACGGCAACGGGCAGCGACGCATCGCCGTGGGCGATCTCGAGATCCTCCCCGACGCGGCCAGCGTCACCAAGGCAGGCGAGGAGATCCACCTGACGAAGACCGAGTTCCGCCTCCTCACAACGATGGCCTCCAGGCCCAACCAGGTGTTCACCCGCGAGATGCTGCTGAGCCAGGTGTGGGAGTACGACTACTTCGGCGACTCCAGGATCGTGGACGTGCACATCAGGCGTCTGCGGTCCAAGATTGAGGCGGATCCGCGGCGGCCCGAGATCGTGCAGACCGTCCGCGGGATCGGCTACAAGGTGGTGGGGTGATGGCGCGGCGGCGGCGCCCACGCGGCCTCAGACGGAGGATCATGGTGGCCTTCATCGGGGGGGCCCTGGGCGTCTCGGCCCTCGTCGCCGGCAGCACCTACTACCTCGCCGACCGCTACGTCGTGAACCAGCGGATCGAGGCGGCCACGGAGCAGTCGTTCTCGAACATCGCTTTCGCCGTCCGATACGTGGAGCCGGAGCAGGCGTCGCTGGCGGAGCTGGCGGGGCTGCTCGAAGCCCGCGGGTCCTTCGACGTGCTGCTCATGAAGGGCGAGCAGTGGTTCCCCTCCACCCTCTCGATCACCCAGCGATCGGTCCCCGCTCCCGTGCTCGAGGAGGTGCGCCGGGGACAGGTCGCCTACCGGTTCCAGCGGGACGAGCCCTTCCTCGTGTTCGGCTCCCCGATCCCGGGGTCGGACATCACGGCATTCTTCTTCTACCCGGTGCGCGACGTGGCGGAGGCCCTGGCCCTTCTCTGGAAGGTCCTGCTCATGGTGTCCCTGGGCGCCGTCATGCTGGCGGCGATCGCCGCGGTGCGCGTGAGCCGGCGCGTGGTGCACCCGGTCCGGCTGGCCAGCGACGCCGCGCGCCGCGTGGCCGAGGGTCTCCTGGCCACCCGGCTCCCGGTCGCCGAGCGTGACGAGATCGGGACGATGGCCCACTCCTTCAACGAGATGGCCGCCGCCCTCGAGGAGCGCATCGCCCGGGAGCGGCGCTTCGTCGGAGACGTCTCCCACGAGCTGCGCACGCCGCTCACGACCCTGCGCGCCTCGGCCGACTACCTGCTGGAGCGGGCCGACGAGCTGCCCGAGCAGCACGAGCGCGCCGTCGAGCTGCTCTCCGCCGACCTCGACTACCTGCGGAGGCTCGTGGACGACCTCCTCGACATCTCGCGGCTCGAGTCGGGGCCGATCCAGCTCTCGCTGGAGCCGTTGAACGTCGGGGACCTCGTCAGGGAGGTGGTCGCTCGGCGGTCGAGGGCGGCGGACGGCGAGGTGCGCGTCGAGGTGAACGGCGGAGGGGAAACGCTCACGACCCTCGCCGACAAGCGGCGCCTGGAGCGAGTGGTGGGCAACCTCGTCGACAACGCACTCACCCACGGCGACCTCCCCGTCACCGTCCGGGTCGGCGCGGCCAACGGCACGATCACCCTCGCGGTGGAGGATCGGGGACCCGGGATCGCGGGGCAGGACCTGCCTCGGATCTTCGATCGCTTCTACAAGGCCGACCCTTCCCGGCCCCGCCTCGATGGGCGGGGCTCGGGTCTGGGACTGGCAATCGCCCAGGAGAACGCCAAGCTCCACGGGGGCGAGATCGAGGTAGAGAGCAGCCCGGGCGCCGGCGCGAGGTTCCTCTTCCGCCTCCCGCGCGTCTCCCGGACGGGCGCATGAGGCGGGTCGTCATCCTCGCGCTGGCCCTGGCGGCGTGCGGCGAGCCCGCCGTGACGGTCGTGCCCGAGGCCGAGCTGCCGCAGGACGTCTTCGGATCCCCCCGGCCCGAGACCCTCACCGAGCTACCCGAGAGCACGATCGTCTACTTCGTGCTCGGCGGGCGCCTCATCGCGGTCCCCAGACAGCTGCCGGCGGAGGCTCCGTCCCTCCCGGCGGCCGCGATGGAGGCGCTCTTGCAGGGCCCCTCCAGCCCCTGGAAGACCGCGATCCCCGAGGGCACCCGCCTGCTCTCGGTGGAGGTCGACGGGATCGTGGCGACGGTGGACCTCTCCGACGAGTTCGAGCTGAGCGCCCCGGGCCACCGCCTGGCCCTGCGCGTGGCCCAGGTCGTGTACACGCTGACGGAGACGCCTCCGGTGGAGGCGGTGCTGTTCCGGATCGAGGGCAGCCCCGCCGACGTGCTGACCGGCCGGGACGAGGTGGTGCAGGGGTCGGTGACGAGGGCCCATTACCAGCGCTTCGCGCCGCTCGAGAGGGACGAGTCGGAAGCGGACTGACTTCATCGTCACAGAATCGTCATATACCCGTTATGCGAACGACACGCCCCGGGGGCATCCTCGGTGCCGTGCAGGATCGGGCGTTCGTCCCCATCCCCTCACGGGGGAGCGTCTCCGGTCCCGGCCTCCGCGCCGGGTCGTCGGATGAGCGCGCGCGGTCCGTCCCGGCACGACCGAGGAGCCGGGGCACATCCCAGATGGCCCTCCTCCGGCGGCAGGAGGTCTCGTGAGCGAGACCCGCCTCCCTTCGGGGGATCCCCTCTCCACCCGTACCCGGCCGGAGGAGGGCGTCTGGGAGCTCCGCGTCATCGAGGACGACCTCGAGTTCACGCTCTGGAGCGACGAGCCCGTCCTGATCGAGGACAGCGACCTCACGCGGGCCTGAACCCGCTGAACAGGCGGGCGGCGCCCAGGGTGAGGTCCCGCGCCCGGACCCCCACGAGCCCGGCGTCCCGCAGCATCCCCAGGAGCGCCTCCGGTTCCGGCAGGTAGCCGATAGAGCGGGCCAGGAACCTGTGCGATTCGCCCTGCCCGAGGGCCGCGCCCAGCCTCGGCGCCGCGCCCCGGAACCACAGATCGAATCCCGCCCGCATCGGCTGACGGTGGGGGCGCCCCACCTCGAGGATCGCCACACCCCCGCCGGGGCGCGTCACTCGAAACATCTCGGCGATGCAGGCCGGCTGGTCCGCGACGTCGCGCAGGGCGAAGGCGCTGACCGTGGCGTCGAAGGATCGGTCGAGGAAGGGGAGACGCAGGGCGTCCCCCAGCACGCGCACCCCCTCCGCTCGCAAGAGCATCGCCGGGGTGAAGTCGACGCCTACGGCGACCCCCCGCGCTCCCACGGCCTCCCTGACCGCAGCCAAGGAGGCGCCGGTGCCGGCGCAGACGTCGAGCACCCGATCCCCGAACCGGACGCCGGCCGCCCGCACCAGAGTCCGGCGCCACGAGCGCACACGACCGAACGTGAGGAGGGTGTTCAAGCGGTCATAGTCGGGAGCGAGGTCCGTGAACATCGCACGGATCGACCCCGGCCGGTCGGGACGGATGTCCGGATCCTTCGGCGACACGCCCCACCCTAGCGTGTACGCTCGGCGGCGTGCGGCGACCCGCCCTCGCAATCCTGCTGGGCGCCCTCCTTGCGACTACGTCCCCGGTGGAGGGCCGGTCCTCGGAGGCGCGGTGGATCGCCTACGTCCGGGCAGGGGAGCAGGTCGGCCCGGGCTCCCTCATCGCGGTCCGTCCCGGCGGCGGAGGCGAGCGGACCCTCCTGGACGCCGGCGTCGTCGGCGCCGACGCGGGAGGGGCGGGCGCCGTCTTCGCCCTGGTCCGCAGGGGCGAGACGACCGAGCTCCTCAGGGTGCGGATCGGGTCCGGCGCGGCGGACGGCCCCCGAGCCACCGGATCCCTCTCGGGCATCGCGGCCGCGCGCGGCCGGGTCGCGGTGGAGCGCCGGGTCGCGTCCGGGTCCGACGTACCGAGGCACCTTCGGGGGGCCCTCGACGAGCTCGCCACGACGTCGATCACGGTGCTCGCCCCGCCCCGGAGGCCGCCGGGGACGACCCACACGGTAGCCAGCGCCGGCGGGCGCCGCTACGAGCTCCGCTTCACGAACGATCCGGACGGTGTGCTGTCCCACGCCGAGCAGGTGAACGTCTTCGTCGGCGCCTCCCCCCGGCCCGTCGCCCCTCTGCCCGATGCCCTCCCCGTGGAGGTCCGCGGCACCGACGGCTCCTTCTCGTGCGGAGCCTCTGCCTGCTTCCTCGACTGGGAGGAGGGCTCGAGCTACGCGGTGGGCGAGTTCGGACGGCCCGAGGACGCGGTCGAGTTCGCCGAGTCCCTGCGGCCGATGGAGGAGCTGATCGGTCCGTC
The DNA here is from genome assembly GCA_036374295.1 of Actinomycetota bacterium. GTDB lineage: Bacteria > Actinomycetota > UBA4738 > UBA4738 > CALAEC01 > DASUTW01. The sequence goes on along the minus strand of DASUTZ010000218.1, from coordinate 17,265 downwards.
GTGGCGTGAGGGCGGGGCCGTCGCCGCGCCCCAGCTCGTCGTGCTCGGAGGCCCCGAGGAGACCGTGCTCGAGTCGGTGGAGGGCTACTGCGAGTGCTCGTTCCACCCGATGGACTGGGACGACGCGGGCGAGCGGCTGCTGGTCGTGACCAGGGCCGAGGGGTTCACCACGGTGACCGAGTACGGGCGTCCCGACGGCCCCGAGGTCCTCCACGAGGCCGCCGGGCGAGCGATCCTGGACGTCTCCTACACGCCGGAAGGCGTGGCGATCATCGAATCGCCCGCCGTGGGGCGGCCCGGCCCCCTGCGCACCCTCGACGGGCGCACCATCGCCCGGAGGGCGATCTCGTTCGATGTGGAGGGATCGACCATGGCGGTCGTCCGCGGGAACGGGGACGTGCTCGTCAGGGACCTCGAGACGGGGGCCGAGCAGGTCGTCGGGACGGGAGCGATCTCCGTCACCGTCAGCCCTGGGGGGGTCGCTCCGGCGCCCTCCGAGGGGGCGCCGCAGCGACCCCCCCAGCCCAGCGACTTCGGCGACCCGACGGTGCCCTTCGGGGTCGCGGTCGCCGCCCTGGCCGGGGCCTCGGTGCTCGGGGGGGCGACGCTGCTGCTGATCCGACGGCGGAGGTGAGCGCTCAGATCCGACCGCTGCGGCCGGCGACCTGCACCAGCCGACGGTTGACCGCGTCGAGGACCGCGCGGGCCCCCGTCCAGTCGGGCCGGTCATGGCGCTCCAGGACGGCTCCCACGTACCGCTGCCCCTCCATCTTGACCTCGGAGATCAGGACGTCGAGGCCCTCCTTCGTCGTGGCGACGTAGAGGCCCTCGATCACGACGTCCGTGTCGAGGAGCGGGCGCAGCGCGTCGGCCACTGCCTGCGCCGCGGCGAAGGATCGGCCGGCCCGCGTGGCGCGTCCGTGGCCCCGTCCCCGGATCTCCTGCTCGTTCCAGCTCACGCGGACGTCCGCCGTGGCCTCGCCGTTCTCTCGGAGAGCGACGTCGAGCAGCCTGATCCTTGGCTCCTGCGCGCCGATCGCCGACGCCACGAGGGACTCCTTCATGCCGATCGGCTCGGTGGGGATGCGCTGGGCCTCGGACCGCTCGGCCTCCGGGATGGCCACGACGGGGGGTTCCGGCCCCCCCACCGCCCCGGCCACAGGGCCGCCGGTGGGCACGTCCGGCCGGGGCTCCGCCGCGTCGATCCAGACCGGGGCCACACCTGTGCCCTCGAGCCGTCGGGCCACCTCGGCCAGCGCGACCTCGGCGCTCGCCTCGTCCTCCGCCAGGAGCCGAGCCGATCGGCCCACGACCTCGACCCACGTCACGCCCGAGACCTCGCGAAGGCGGTCCTCGAGGTCCCCTCGTGGACGCCCGCGCTCCGCCGATCGAACCCATTCGAGCAGGTAGCGTGAGAACCGGAGCGGCTCCTCGTGCCCCGGGATCGCCGTCCCGGTAGCCACGAGCGCGTTCGTCCCGCCGGCGCCGACCCAACGCGCGACGCCGACGCCCTCGGCGAGAGGCTCAGAGCCCAGCAGAGCCGACCGGGCGAGCTCGGCCAGCCGAGCGACCGACGCCCCCTCCAGGCCGCGAGGCTCGATCCGCAGGGTCTCCCCAAGCGGGGAGAGCTCGAGGTGAGCCACGGCATCGGCATCGACCTCCCCCAGCAGCCATCGAAGCACGCCCCCCGCCGCGTCCTCGTCGGGCGCCACGGCCCGGAGGATCGCGGGGGTGTCGAGCGCGATGCGCTCCGGGCTCACCTCTCCCTGCCCGGGAGCTCCCTGGACGGCCCGGGCGGCGAGCAGTCCGCCGAGGACGACGCCAAGGGACCAGCCCACGATGGCGACCCAGAACCACTGGGAGGCCGAGAGCCCGAGGAAGTCGGATGGGATCTGAGCGATGAGGGACACCCAACCCACGATCGGCCCCGGCACACAACCTCCTTCCCCAGAAGAGCGGTCCCCAGTTCAGGATGCAGAGGGCGGCGCCTCGGCGCAATCGCCCAACGGCGTCATCCCTGCGGGTGGTGGCCCCGTCGGTCGTCTGGGGGAATTCTCATGCGTCCTTCTTGGAGAGAACGTCGAGGATCGCCTTGGCGTCGGAGTCCTCGAGCCGGGCCGCGGGCCGGCTCTGGGCGGCCTCGATGATGCGCCGGAGGTTGGACTCGGTCATCTCGAGGCGCTGGCGCAGCGTCCGGGACTCCTGCTCCAAATCCGTGGCCCGCTGGCGCTCCCGTGAGGCGGCGCGGGTGGCCTCGAGCGCCTCTCGGCGGGCGGCCTCGCTCTCGGAACGGGCCCGCTCGAGCGAGGCCCTGAGCTCCGCCGACTCGGCCGAGAGCTCGATCAGGCGCTCCACGATCGCCTTCCCCACCTGCTCGTAGGTGGGGAAGCCTTCGTCCTGCGTTTCGGCCTCCCGGCTCCTGGCGCGTCTCCTCGAGGGACGACGAACCGTTGCCGGCTCGCCGCGCTCGAGAGGCCTCGTGTCGAGGAGGCGGTACCGATCGCCCTCCTGCTCCAGCCGCCCCCGGGCCAGCAGGGCGCGCACGGCCCTGGCTACGGCCAGCCGATCGTCCACCCCGACCTCCCGCGCGAGCTCGGCGGGGGTGGCGGGGATCAGCTCCCCCACGGCCGCCCGATCGGCGGCAGCCGCCAGGATGCCGTTGCTCTCCCGCAGGCTCTGCTCGTTCATGGACTGTATTTGTACACCGTCGGGCTGCATGGGAGCGATGTCGTATCGGGACGAACCACCCCGAACGCGGCTGCCCCGGCAGCGGGAACCGAGAAAGAGTGACAAAAGCGGGGTTGGGGTCTTGCGCCCGGGCCTGGGCTCGGTGTACAAATCCCTCTGGAACCGCGGGAGTCTTCGGACTCTCGCGGTTCCGTCTTTCCTTGCCCCCGGCCGCCGCGCCGGACAGACTGCTCCGATGCACGTCGTCGCCACCGGCACCCACCGCGATCACGCCCCGCGAACCGAGTTCGTGCTTGGCGAGGTGGTCCCCGCCTACGAGGTCCCCGAGAGGGTGGACCGGATCCTCGAGGCAGTCTCGGAGGCGCACCCGGTGAGCGAGCCCACCGAGCACGGGAGATCGCCGCTGGAGCGGATCCACGACCCGGCCTACCTCGATCACCTGGCATCCGCGTGGCGGGATTGGGTGGCCGAGGGCGGCGCCGGACCGCTCGCGGCCGACACCTTCGCCCTCCCCGACGTCGTCGCGGGGCCGAGACCGCGGGGCGCCGAGGCCCGGGTCGGGGCGTATACCTTCGACGCATCCACGCCGATCCTCGAGGGGACGTGGAGGGCGGCCGCGGCGGCGGCGGACTGCGCCCTCACGGGGGCCGACCTCCTGCTGGGAGGCGAGCGAGCCGCCTACGCGCTCTGCCGGCCTCCCGGCCACCACGCCGGCCGGACCTTCGCCGGCGGCTACTGCTATCTCAACAGCGCCGCCGCCGCCGCGGCCGCCCTCCGTGAGGAAGCCGGCCCCGTGGCGATCCTCGACGTCGACTACCACCACGGGAACGGGACCCAGGAGATCTTCCGGGACGATCCGACGGTGCTCTACGTCTCGATCCACGCCGACCCCGACGTCGAGTACCCCTACTTCACGGGTCGGGAGGCCGACGGGGGCGAGGCCACCGTGAACCTCCCCCTCCCCCTCGGGACCGGCGACGACGTGTACCTGCAGGCCGCGGAGCGCGCCTTCGCCCGCACCGCCGACCACGCGCCGGAGGCCCTCGTCGTCTCACTGGGCCTCGACGCTCACGAGGACGATCCGATGGGGCGGTTCGCCCTCACCGACGAGGCGTTCAGGGCGTTGGGGTCGATGGCGGCCGCCCTCGGGCCCCCCGTCCTCATCGTGCAGGAGGGCGGCTACCTCTCCGAGTCGCTCGGGGGCGCGGTCCGCGCCTTCCTCGACGCCGTCGATCAGGGCTCGAGCGCGTAGGCGATGCGCTCGGGCGCCGTGGGGTGCGTGGCCAGGAAGCGGTAGACGACCGGTCCCGGGTCGAGGTCGGAGAGGTTCCGCAGCGCCAGGCCCCGGTGGGCGGCTTCGTAGGCCCGCCGGTCCCCCGTGAGCGCCAGTGCGGCCCGATCCGCCTCCTCCTCGAACGAGCGCGAGAGGAGGTTGGAGGGCGGGAGCGCCGCGAGGCTGAGGAGCGAGATGCCGAGCAGCAGCGCGGGAAGCATCCGCGGGTCGTCCGGACCGGTCTCCCCGCTGATCCTCCGCAGCCACCGGGTCCGCGCCGCGAGCGCGATCAGTAGGATCGCTCCCGCACCGGCGAGGGCCGCCACGAGCGTCCCTCGAAGCACGTGGCCTCCTCGCCGATGGCCCAGCTCGTGGGCCACGACGACCTCGGCCTCCTCCTGGGACGCCGATCGCAGGAGCGTATCGTAGAGCACGAGGCGCTTCGTGCCCCCGAAGCCCGAGACGTAGGCGTTCTCCTTCCTCGTGCGTCGGCTGGCGTCTGCCACGAGCACGGCGTCCACGGGAACCCCCGCCCGGTCCGCCAGGTCTTCGAAGCGATCAGCCGCCCGCCCGCGGAGAGGCTCGAACCGGTTGAAGAGTGGCTCGACGACGACCGGCCAGACGAACGAGCCCAGGAGGATGAGCGCGGCGACGTAGACGGGGATCGAGACGGCGAGCGCCAGCCCGACCGACCTTCCGGCGTCGCCCAGCCACCCCCAGACGGTTTGCGTAGAGAAGCCCCACGAATGCTCGTGGACGTAGCCGGCCCAGAAGGAGATCGGGAGCCGGACCACGAAGCGCAGCAGGACGATCGCCACGATCGCAAGCGCCGCTCCGCGGATCCACCGCGATCCCCGCAGGCGCCCGAGCCACGCCCCGGCGCCCGTGAAGGCCAGCGCGGCCAGCAGCCCAAGGTCGAGGGACAGGCGCAGCGCCGCCGCTGCGTAGAGGGGAGTCCGGTACTCGCTCGCCCGAGCGATCTCGGGCTGGGAGAAGAAGCGGTCGGCAGGGGCGGAGGAGCGATCGAGCCCCGAGGCCCACCACAACAGGAGCACGAGCGCGACCGTCGCTCCGAGGGCCAGCGTGCGACGAGGGGTCACCGGGGACGCCCCCGGGGGATCAGCGGTGCCTGTAGACGATGCGGCCACGCGTGAGGTCGTAGGGCGAGAGCTCCACCGTCACGCGGTCGCCCGGGAGGATGCGGATGTAGTGCTTGCGCATCTTCCCCGAGATGTGCCCGAGGATGTTGTGGCCGTTGTCGAGGTCGATCCGGAACATCACGTTCGGAAGGGCCTCGATGATCGTCCCCTCGACCTGAAGGGCATCCTCCTTCTGAGGGCCGGCCCGCTCCATCCGCTTGGCCCGCTGCTCGGCCGTGAGCGGCTGTCGTCTGCCCGCCGATCGACGGGGAGGCGGCCTTCTTCCCTTCCTTCGTGCCATGCGGCCAGGGTAGCAGGTGACCCGATCAGCCGATGCCGAGCCCGGTCATGAGCGCCCGCAGCGTCAGCCCGAAGATGAAGAAGGACCCCACAGCGAACGGCGCCCAGGGCCGATCGGCGAAGGCCTCGCGGGCCAGCCAGTGCGCCCCCACCAGGATCAGCGCGGGGAACCCGACGCCGTACAGGTAATGGAGGATCCCCCGTCCCCCTCCCAGCGCCAGCAGGACGACGCCCACGAGGAGCTGGACGATCAGGGCCCCCTGCAGCGTGCCGACCACCCACCAGAAGGCCTTGCCCGGCCCTCTCCGGATCAGCCAGGTGATGAGGCCCCACAGGCTCAGCAGGGCGAAGCCGCCCACGATGGCGAAGCCCACGAAGGCGTGCAGCTCGTCCAACTCAGAGGTACTGGCCCGGCGGGGACTGCCCCTGTTGCGGCTGGCCGGGAAGCCCGCTGGGAAGGCCCCGCCGCCGCATCTCCTCCAGCTGCTGGCGGGCCTGCATCTGCTGAGCCCAGAGGGCGGCCTGGATCCCGTGGAACAGGCCCTCCAGCCAGCCCACGAGCTGGGCCTGGGCCACGCGGATCTCCGACTCGCTGGGGGTGTCGGTGAAGGGGATGGCCAGCGCGTCGAGCTCCCGGCGCAGGTCCTCGGTGAGGACGTCCTTCAGCTCGACGAGCGCCCGATCGTAGATCTCCTGGAGCCGCTTGCGGCCCCCCTCGTCGAGCGAGGAGTGCCGGGCCTCCTCCAGCAGCTCCCGGATCATCGAGGCGATCCTGAGCAGCTTCGCGGGGTGTTCGACGATCTCCTGGGAGTCGTCCTCGTCCTTCGTCATACCCGGCACGATGACGTCCGGGGTCCGCTGTTCCTCGTCCATGGCTACCAGCCTACACGCGGAGGGGCGCGCGCCTCAGCGCGCGCGCCGCGGCGCCACGACCGCGGCCGTCCCCAGCGAGACGAGACCGGCCGCCCAGGCCGCCACGCCCACGCCGAACATGGCAAGCAGGGCCAGGAACTCCGCGAAGCCGGCCACGAGGTTCGGGAGCCCCCAGACGAACCCCCACCCGAACACGACCAGGAATCCCGCCACCGCCATGCCCGTGATCAGCAGGATCCAGGCCGCCACGCCCAGCCCCGTCTGGAAGCCCCCCGCCCGCTGCCTCCGTCCGGCCACGAGGCCCGCCAGCACCGAGGCCACGCCGAGCGCGATGAGCGTGTCCAGGAGCCGGGCCACGAGGAAGGGCTCAACCTGCTCTTCGGTGTTGAAGTGCGAGAACGAGAAGCTGAGGCCGCGGGCCAGGAAGATGCCGGCCCACGTCCCGAAGAACCCGATCGAGCCGACGAGGATCGCCACCGCGTCGAGGCCCCGGGTGGCCAGGGCCACCGCGATCGCGAGCAGGGCCGCCACTCCCAGCGCGATCGGGAGCCTGGCGAGGACGTCGTGACGGTGCCGGTCCTGTCTGGCGCGCTCGAACGCCGCCTCCGTAGACCCGGAGGCCTCGAGCGCTCCCGTCGCCGCCTGATAGAAGCGCGCCAGCGTCTCGTCGTGCGCCGACTCGATCTGGGCCCGGGTCTGGTCGTCGGCGTCGAGCAGCTCCACGCGGAGCTGCCCCGTGGCGTGGGCCGGCCGCCCCACCCCCAGCAGGGCCGCGATCGTGGGCGCGACGTCCGGATGCGACACGGCGCCGCTCGCCCCGGGGACCAGCCCGTCTCCCCACAGGACGAGCGGCGTCCGGACGACCTCCTCTTCGGGGCCTCCGTGCCCCCCGCTCTCGATGTGGCCGTGGTCCGAGGTGACGATGATCGCCGCGTTGTCCTCGGTCGCTTCGACCAGGGCCCCGATCACGCCGTCGGCGCCGAGGGCCGCGTCATGATAGGGCCCGTTCACGCCCGTCTCGTGCCCGCGGTGATCCACGTCGGGGAGGTGCACGATCAGGAGATCGGGGTCGTCCTCGGCCAGGATGCGGAGCGCGGCCCTTCCGATGCGCTCGTCGGCGAACCTTCGGGCGTCCGGGACGTAGAAGCTGTGGTCGATCTGCCCTCGGAAGAGCTGGCGCCAGCCTTCTCCGCCCGCCACGGCGGTGGTGAGGTTCGCGCGACGGGCCGAGGCGAGCAGAGAGTCGACGCGCACGCGTCCCTCGTACCAGTTCGTGGTCACGCTCGAGACATCCGGGGGGGCGCCCGAAGCCAGGTTCGTCCACCCGGGGAACGACAACGACGGCAGCCCCGTTCGCGCCACGAGCGAGGAACCCTCCCCGCCCAGCCGCTGGAGGGTGGGCATCCGCTCGGAGGCGTCCACGCGAAGGCCGTCCACCACCACCAGGATCACCCGGTCGGTGAGCCGGGGCGTCTCCGGGGCCGCCGGCAGATCGAAGACGTACGGCGAGCGGTACTCGACCACCCGGTTCCATTGGAAGTCGGCCAGCATCCGGGCGGCGACGCCGATCACAGCCAGGCCAAGCACCGCGGCGATCAGCCGGATCCACGATCCGGTCCTGGACCTGTCGGTCGCCTCCCTCTCGGGGGCCAGCGGCTCGGTGGTCCTCATCCCTTCACTCCCATGTAGATCTCGCGGACCCGGTCGTCGGCCTGCAGGTCCTCGCTCGTCCCTTCCAGGACCACCGTCCCAGACTCCAGGAGGTAGCCCCGGTGCGACGACTGCAGCGCCACGCGAGCGAGCTGCTCGACCAACAGGACCGCGCGGCCCTCGGCCGCGAGCCCCGCGACGGCCTCCATCACCACCCGCACGACGCGGGGGGCGAGGCCCAGCGAGGGCTCGTCGAGCATGAGGACGCGAGGCCTCCCCATGAGCGCCCGCCCGATCGCGAGCATCTGCTGCTCGCCGCCCGAGAGCGCGCCCGCGGGTCGCTCCGCGAGCTCTCCGAGGATGGGGAAGAGGCGACGCACCTCGTCGAGCCCCTCGAGGACCGCCGACCGATCCCGCCGGAGACGATACGCCCCGATGAGCAGGTTGTCGCGGACGGTGAGCGAGGGGAACACCTGCCGTCCCTCGGGGACGAGCACGACCCCCAGCCCCACCATGCGCTCCGGCGAGGTCCCCACGGTCTCCACCTCCCCCACGCGCACGCTGCCCGCAGACGGGCGGATCGCGCCGGCCAGAGCCGCCAGCAACGTGGACTTCCCCGCCCCGTTGACGCCGAGCACGCAGGTGACCTCGTTGGGGTGCGCATCGAGGTCCACTCCACGGAGAGCGGTGATCGCCCCGTACGAGCAGGTCAGGCCCTGGATGCGCAGCAGCGGGCTCGCCGTCATCCCGCCTCCTCGCCCAGGTAGGCCTCGACCACCTTGGGATCGGACTGAACCTCTGTCGGCGTGCCCTCGGCGATCCTGCGACCCGAGTCGAGCACCGTGACCCGGTCACAGAGCCCCATCAGGAACTCCATGTTGTGCTCGATCAGCAGGACCGTGACCCCTCCCTCTCGCAGCCGAGCCAGCAGCGCAGCGAGCCGACCCAGCTCCCCGGTGCTCAGGCCGGTGGCGGGCTCGTCCAGGATCAGCACCGTCGGGCGAGCGGCCAGGGCGCGGGCCACCTCGAGCAGCCGCCGGTCCCCGAAGGGAAGCGACGCGGCGAGGAGGTGGCGTCGCTCGGCGAGGCCGAGCGCCTCGAGGAGGGTCGCCGCCTCGCGCCGCAGCTCCTCGTCCCGACGGCGGGCCCCAGGGGTCCGGAGCACGTTCGCGGGGAGGCCCCGCTCGGCCACGAGGTGGAACCCCGCCATGACGTTCTCCAGCGAGGCGACCGCGGCGAAGACCTCCGTCCGCTGGAACACCCTCCCCAGCCCGCGGGCGGCCATGGCGTGGGGACGGGGCCGGACCACTCGCTCACCCAGGAACCGGATCTCCCCCGCGTCGGCCGCCAGGGCGCCGGTGAGCAGGTCCACCGTCGTGGTCTTGCCCGAGCCGTTGGGCCCGATCAGCCCGTGGATCGTGCCCCCCTCCACCACGAGGTCGAGGTCGTCCACCGCCCGGACGCCGCCGAAGCGCTTCGTCAGCCCCACCACCTCGAGCGCCGGGCCCTCCGGCCACGGGATCCGGGGCGCGGGAAGGACCGCCGCGGCTGGTGGCTCGTCCCGATCGGCGACGGTCGCCTCCCGGCGGCGCGAGGTCAGCGCGCCCGCCATCCCCCGCGGCAGGAAGACGATCACGAGGAAGAGGAGGATCCCGGAGATCAGCGCCTGCCAGACGACCAGATCCAGCCCCGGGAGTGCTCCCCGCAGAGCGACGAGGACCCGATCGATCACGAGGAACGCACCCACCCCGAGCACAGGGCCCCAGAGCGCTCCGGCGCCGCCCACCAGCAGCATCGCCACGAACAGCGTGGCGTCGTCGAATCCCGAGATCTCGGGGCTGACGAAGCCGTCCAGGTGTGCGAAGAGCGCGCCCCCGGCCGCAGCCACCGCTCCCCCGAAGGCCATGGCCACGGTTCGGTATCGGAACGGGTCGATCCCCACCGACGCCGCCGCCTCCTCGCTCTCGCGGACCGCCACCAAGGCGCGCCCCAGGGGCGAGCGCACCAGGTTCCGGATCGCCAGGAGGCAGACTGCAGCGACCGCCAAGACGAAGAGCCAGTACCTCCGGGCCAGGAGCGCATCCCCCGCGAGCTCCGGCCGGCGCACGGTGATGCCCGCCTCTCCGCCCGTCACCGAGGTCCACCCGCTCAGGAGCTCGGAGACCGCGAAGACCAGCACGAGCGAGACCACGGCGAAGTGGATCGCGCGGGCCCGGAACGTGGCCAGGGTGAGCACGGCGCCGGCCACCGCCCCGACCAGGAGCGCCGCGCCGATCCCGGTCCAGACGGGGAGGCCCTGCCGCGTCACCGCGATCGCCGTCGCGTAGGCTCCCAGCGCGAACAGCGCCACGTGGGCGAACGAGAACAGGCCCGTGTAGCCGAGGGCGAGGTTCAGCCCCGCCACGACGAGCAGGAAGCAGGCGCTCCGGGAGGCCAGGAACAGGTAGAACTCGCCGACGGGCAGGTACACGAGCGACGCGCCCAGGAACACCAGGGCGACCCCTCCCCAGAAGCTCGCTCGGCGGGCCCTCACGCCAGGCGTCTCCCGAAGAGCCCGGTCGGTCGCATGACGAGCGTGAGGAGGAGGAAGCCGAACAGGATCGTGCCGCCCATCCCCGCGGGGAGCTGCTGGCGGATCACCGTCTCGGCCAGCCCGAGCGACAGCCCGCCCACGAGCGCTCCCCGGAACGAGCCCATCCCGCCGATCACCGCGGCGATGAAGCCCTTGAGGCCGAGGAGCAGCCCGATCGGGACGGCCGCGAACGTGATCGGCGCCACCAGGACGCCGCCCAGCCCCGCGATCGCCCCGGACAGCGCGAACGAGAGCATGACGAGCCGAGGCACCGGCACGCCCGAGAGCCGGGCCGGGGCCGGGTTGTCGGCCGTGGCCCGGAAGGCCGTCCCGATCATCGTCCTCCCAAGCCACAGCTCGATCCCGATCATCACGGCCAGGGCGACTCCCAGGACGACGACGGCGTGATGCTGGATCACGAGATCCCCGATCCTGGTGACCCCCGCGATCGCCGGCGGGAAGGTCCGGGGCTCCTTCCCGAAGATCATCGAGGCGACGTTCTCGATCACGACGGCGGCGGCCAGCGTGGCCACGATCCACGTGTACGCGCTGCGTGTCGCCCTCAGCGGCAGCGTGATGGAGCGCTCCAGGGCGAGGCCCGAAGCCGCCACGATCGCCATGGTCAGGGGGATCATCAGCAGGTAGGGGACGCCGATCCCGAGAAGGGCGACGCCAGTCATCGCGCCGAGCATGAACAGGTGCCCCTGGGCGAAGTTCACAACCCTCGACGTGGAGAAGATCAGGGCGTACCCGAAGGCCACGAGGGCGTACACGCTCCCCTGGGCGAGACCGGCGAACAGCTGCTGGAGGAACAGGGTCATGACAGGTCGAGGGGGGCGCGCCGGGCGCGAAGCGCCCGGCCCGCCCCCCTGGCTCCCCCTAGGCGGGCGACGGCGTCCGTCGCACGCCCCGAATCACGAGCAGGAGCCCGCCGAGGATCACCAGAGCGATCAGGGCGCCGATGCCCCGGGCGGTGGACTCCGCGGACCGGGCATCGAGCGCGTCCATCGTGAGGACCACTCCGGATCCCCCGACCACGACCTCGGCCTGATCCGACGAGGGCGGCCCGTAGAGGAGCGACTCGTTCGCCGCCCGCTCGTCCTGCGCGTGCATGAACTGCAGGGTGCGGTCCAGCTCGGCCGCCGTCTCGTTCGCGGAGGCGGAGACCTCCTTCACGCCCACCTCGTTCACGAGATACACGCCCTGCTCGATCTGCTGGGCGCCGTCCTTCGCGTCTCCGATGCCCTTCGACAGGCGGCTTGACCCGCTGGAGGCCTCGCCCAGGCCCGACGCCAGCTGCCCCGCCCCGTCGGAGATCTGTGTCAGCCCCGCCGTGAGCTCGCCCGAGCCCGAGTGGGCCTCGCCCAGCCCGGACGTCAGCTGAGCCGAGCCGGCCCGCAAAAGGTCCGCACCCTCGGAGGCCGCGTTGGCCCCGAAGAGGAGCGTGTCGGGCGTGTCCTCGTCGCCGATTCCGGCGATAGCGTCGGCCATGCCGTCGGCGAGCTGAAGCGCTCCCTGACGGATGGCGTTCAGACCGCCGCGGATGCTCGCGTCCGGGGCGTCGGACGGCAGGCCGATGCCCGCGATGGCCTGGCCCAGACCTCCCTCGATCTGCTGGGCGCCGGCGATGATCTGGTCGAGGGCGGCCGCAAGCCCCGCCACGATGGACTGGATCCCGACGGCCCCCGTCTGGATCGACTGGGCGCCGCCGACGATCTGTCCGGCGCCTACGCCGATACCCTGGGCCCCAACCACGATCGCGCCCGCGCCGGTCCCGATGTCGCCCGCGCCGGCCGAGATGGCAGCGGCGATCGCCGCCACGGTGGGACAGGAGGCGGCGCCCGTGTCTCCGATGCACGCGCCCTCGAGCGTCCCCGCCGCGCCCTGGATCCCCCCGGCACCGGCCTGGATCTGCCCGGCGCCCGCTTCGATCTGCCCGGCGCCGGTCTGGATCTGCCCCGCGCCGGTCTCGATCTGCCCGGCGCCGCCGGCGATCTGCCCGGCGATCGCGTTCACCGACGGGTTCCCGGAGCAGGGCGTCCCGCCACCGACCAGGCAGTCCCTGATCGCGGCGGCGCCGGCCGAGATCTGGACCCCTCCCGTCTCGGCCATCTCGAGCCCGGCCTTCAGGGCGGCCAGCGCCACGTCGAGCGCCTGCGCCCCCAGAGCGATCTCGGTGGCGCCCGCCTGAGCCGCGGGCAGACCGTCCGCGAGCCTCTGGGCCCCGCGGAAGAGCCGCTTCAACCCCTTGCTCAGATCGGTCAGCCCGCCGGTGATCTGGCTCGACCCGCTGAGGGCGTCGCCGAGCCCGGCCGTGAGCTGGCCCGATCCTACGGTCGCCTCGCCCGCCCCTTCCGCCAGGCGCCCGGATCCGCTCGCGGCCTCCTGCAGCCCGGTGGCCAGCTCCTTCGAGCCATCGAAGAGCTGCTGCATCCCGTCGAGCAGGTCGAGCGTCCCGTCGTGGAGGGCCTCCAGGTTCGAGCTCAGCTCGCCGCTCCCCGCGAACAGGGAGGCGGCGCTCTCGTGCCCGCTCTCGAGCTCCTCCTCGGCGAAAGCGAGGAAGGGCCGGTCGCGAGGCGCCACGGGCACCCCGGTGAGCCGCACGGGCCCCAGCTGGAAGTCCTCCGTGTCCAGTCGGACCGTGAAGCTCTGCGTCAGCTCGCCGATGGGCGGAACCATCACCATGCTCCACCGGACCACGAGGTTGCCGTTCGGGTCGGTGATGATGTCGGCCCCGGGCGCCTCGACCACCGAGAACCGCTCCTTCTCCAGCTCCATCTGGAGCTCGGCCACCATGGGGATCGGCACCTGCTCGATCGCCGTCCGCGTGTTGCCGGCCCCGTCCTCGTAGGTCACCTCCATCGACTGGGAAGTCGTGTTCGAGACGTCGAACGCCATGTCGATCGTCCCGCCACTGCCTACCAGGTCTGGCCCGTCGATCGGCTCACCGTTCAGGTAGTAGGCGACGACCATCGAGAGCGGTGGATCGACGGCGGGCGTCGAGGCCGTCAGGAACTCCGCGGACCCGGACAGATCCTGGATCGGCCAGTCCACCGTGCCCTCGCCGACCTCTGGGTCGCCCGTCCCGGACAGGTTGCGGAAGTCTTCTGTCGGCGCCGGATCCGTCACGAGGATGTCGCCCTCACCGAACACCCTGAGCTGGTCCACCAGCCTCACCGATCGAAGCGATCCGTCGGCGTCCAGCGACGCGAAGATCGTCTCGTAGTCGACGACCTTGTTCGCGGTGTCGGTCTGCGCGATCACCGCCGAGGGCGCACCTGCCACGGCGAACAACCCGAAGAGCAGGAACGCTGTCATCCACGTCCCGAGGCGTCTCATGCCGGACCTCCCACGACGTCGCCGGCCGGGGCCGGCGCTTCCTCTTCATCTCGCTCCGCCTCCGTCTCTGGGGCCGCCCGCTCCGCCACCGCGCGCACCAGCGTCGCGGCCACGATGCCGGTCAGCACCCCGAGGAGCGCGACGGTCAGCGTCTCGATCCCGCGGGTCCTCACGGCGGCGGGCGACTCCGCCCACAGCGGCTCGAACAACCCGGCGAAGACGGCGAACCCGATCAAGGCGCCGGCCAGCGGGAACCACCGGCTCCAAACGCCGACGAGCACCAGCACGCCCACCAGCACGCCGATCGTGATCCCCAGCCACATCCTCGTCACGGGAAGGAACTCCGCCACCACGGCGTAAGAGGCGTACCCGGCCCCGACGCCGACCGCCGCCGCCACCGCGGTGTTGAGCCCCCGCGACCCGTCACGGCCCACCGACCCCCAGAGGGCGAGGCCCGCCACCACCGGCCACGCCACCGAGAGCCGGAGCGCCTCGTGGTAGACGAACAGGAGCCCGGTCAGCACGCCGAGCAGCCCGCCCGCCACGATCGCTCTGCGCATCTCTCATCCCTCCTTCAGCCGGCGAGGATCTCCGCGGCGTCACCGAGGAACGTGAACTCGATGCCCGCGGGGGTCTCGTCCCACTGGTAGAACCAGGTGTCCCCTTCGTGGAAACCTTCATGGTCGTTCGCGTCGTAATGCCAGGCGATGCCGGCCGACGACTCCTCCGGCCCGAAATCGAAGCCCGCGTTGAAGACCTCGACCACCGCCGCGGGGTCGGCACTGCCCGCGTCCTCGGCCGCTCGGGCCCACATCATCACGCCGTCGTAGGTCAGGTATGCGGCCCCCGTCACCTTGTCCGCTCCCGAGTCGCTCTTCGTCCCGTCGGGGAAGTACCTCCCGACGTAGGCCTCGTGGAAAGCCTGGGCGGCGGGCGTGTCCGTCCCGGCCAGCACCGGGATCGGCGGCGCAACGAACACCGTGCCCACGGCGCCATCGCGAGCCAGGTCGGCGTACGTGTAGGACGTCAGCCCGGCGAGGCCCAGGAGCTGCGCGTCGTACCCGAGCGAATCGGCCGCTGTGGCGATCCTCGCGGCGTACGGCCCGATGTGCGACCCGATGATGACCGCGTCGGCGTCCGCCTGGCTCGCCTCCAGCACGATCGGCGAGAGATCCAGCTCGTCCTCGGAGAAGAACTCCACCGACACGGGGGACTTGCCTCGCGAGCTCAGCTCCTCGTCCGCGATTTCCGCGATCGACCGCCCGGTCTCGTTGTCCTCGGCCAGGATCGCGACCCGCTCGAACCGCTCGGCCGCGTACTCGGCGAGGAGGCCGATCTGGATGTCGTCGGGAATCATCAGACGGAACGTGTACGGGTTCACCTCTTCCTTGAGCTGCGGACCCGTCACGACCGGGAACGTCGGCACCTCCTCCTGGCGAACCAGGTCGTCGATGGCCAGGTACGAGGTCGTTCCGGGAGGACCGAACAGCGCGACGACGCCCTGCCGCTGGATCAGCTCCCGCGTCACCTCGCTCGTCTTCGCAGGGTCGAACTCATTGTCCATCTCCAGGAGCTCGATCTGTCGGCCGAGCACACCGCCGCCGGCGTTGAGCTCGTCGATCGCGATCGACATCCCCTCGCGCATGTTCCTGCCGATCGACGCGGCAGTCCCCGAGAACGGAGCGACAAGCCCGAGCCTGATTGGCTCGGTGCTCTCGCCACCGCTCTCGCCCTGGGGAGCGTTCCGCTCCTCCACGCAGGCGCCCGCCACCAGCGCCAGCGCCAAGAGGACGACCGCGACCGAACGCATCGGGACACGATTCATCGTGAACCTCCTCGATCCTGTGAGCGCATGAGCTGGGGCGAGGGCCGGGGAGCAAGCAGCAAGGGTCGACGGACTGCCAGGACGCCGGCCCCTCTCATACGCGTTCGTCCCTTCGATCCGGCGAGGCGAGGGCCTCGCGGCGGTACCCGGCGGAGCATACGTAGTTACCAGATGGTAGGTAAATGGCCCGGAAGAATCAAACCCGATAGCCGAAGGGACATCGGGGGACGCGGGGGGTCCTCCCCCCTATCATGGGGGACGGGTCCTGGCCTTGGGGCCAGCGCGACACCGGCCGACGGGACGGAGCCTGCATGCTCGTGATCGGGGCCTTCCTCGCCATAGGTCTCCTGCTGGGCTGGGGACTGAACGGAGGGCTGCGTTACCTGGATGACGTACGGGTGCGGGGATGGTGGCTCGCCCCGTTGGCGCTCGCCCTGCAGGTCGCCCCTGCCCCGACGATCGAGGCCGATTGGGGTCGCTACGTGCCCGCGGCGATGCTCGCGCTCTCGTTCGTCGTTCTGCTCTTGGTTGTCGCGGTCAACCTGCGGAACCGCGGATTCGGGCTGATCCTCTTCGGCCTCATGCTGAACCTCGCTGTGATCCTCGTGAGCAGGGGCATGCCGGTCTCTGCCTACGCGCTGGAGGAGATCGGAGCGGAGGACGACATCGAGAGGCTTGCCAGGGCGCAGCCGGGAGCCAAGCACCACCTCGCGACCGACGACGACCTCCTCCGGTTCATCGGCGATGCGATCCCGGTGCGGTCGCCGTTCGATGCAGTGCTGAGCCCCGGGGACGTGTTGATGTACACAGGAGGGGCCTGGTTCCTCGTGGCGGCTATGCGGGGTCGCTCGAGGAGAGACCCAGAGCTCGATGACTCTCCTGATCCGAATCGGACAGCCACGCGGTACTGAACTCGGCGACGACGGTGCTGCCCTCGCCCGGCGTGCTCTCGATGGTCAGGGACCCTCCCGAGATCTGGGCGCGCTCCCGCATCATCGCCAGGCCGAAGTGCCCCTCGGGTGACCCCTGCTCGGGATCGAATCCCTTGCCGTTGTCGGCGATCGTGACCCGGGCCCCCTCGGACGTTGGCTCGAGGATGACGTCCACGCGGGAGGCGTCGGCGTGTTTGATGATGTTCATGATCGCCTCGCGTGTGACCTGATAGCAGAGGAGCTGGATCGGTGGGGGCATCTCCGCCTCGCGCAGGCTCAGGACGAACTCGATCCCCGAGCTCTTCTCCAAGTCCTCGCAGAACGAGCTGATGGCCTCGGTGAGGCCCGCTCGACCGAGCGGCGACCGGTGCAGGTCCTTGATCAGCGAGCGGATGAGCTGGAGGGTCCGGTCCTTCGTCTCCTGGATCGCTCCGAGCTCCTCCAGGGCCTCGCCCGGTTGCCCAGAGGTTAGGTGCTTCCTCGAGATGTCGATGTGGAGGGACATCCGGTAGAGCATCTGGGCGAGGTCGTCGTGGAGGTAGCCAGCGATCTGCGTCCTCTCATCTTGCCGCTCCTCCGCCATCCGATCCGAGAGGGTGCGAAGGATAACCTCGCGATCCTTCAGCGCCCTCGCCGCATCCTCCAACGCCCTCGTCCTGAAAAACATCTGGCGA
>DASUTZ010000217.1:0-3029 GCA_036374295.1 Actinomycetota bacterium | reverse complement strand
CTCGGCCATGGCCTCAGTACGTCAGGACGCGCTCCAGCGCGCCCAGGATCCGGTCGACGTTCGGCAGGTAGTGCTCCTCGAGGGTGGCCGGCGGGTACGGCGTGTCCCACCCCGTGACCCGCAGGACCGGGGCCTCGAGGTGGTCGAAGGCGTCCTCCATCAGCCGGGCCACGACCTCCGCCCCGAACCCCAGGATCATGGGGGCCTCGTGGACGACGATGGCCCGGCCCGTCTTCCGCACCGACGCCGCCATCGTCTCCAGGTCCGGCGGCACCAGCGTGCGTAGGTCGAGAACCTCGACCGAGACGCCATCCTCCTCGGCCGCCTCCGCCGCCTCCATGCACCGCTGGACCATCGCGCCCCAGGCGATCAACGTGGCGTGGGTGCCCTCGCGCATCGTCCTGGCTGTGCCGATCGGGAGGCCGTTTGGGCTCAGCTCGCCCGACTCCTTCGACCAGTACCGGCTCTTGGGCTCCATGAAGATCACCGGGTCGGGATCCTGGATCGAGCGCACGAGCAGCGTGAACGCGTCCAGCGCGGTGCTCGGCACGACCACCTTCAGGCCCGAGGTGTGGACGTAGTAGGTCTCCGGGCTCTCGGAGTGGTGCTCGGCCGCGCCGATGCCCCCGCCCTCGGGGATCCGGATCACGACCGGGACGCTGAGGGTTCCGGCCGACCGGTACCGCCACTTCGCCATGTGCGAGATCACCTGGTCCAGCGCGGGGTACGAGAACGCGTCGAACTGCATCTCGGCCACCGGCTTCCACCCCGCCATCGTCAGCCCAAGCGACACCCCCGCGATCGCCGACTCGGCGAGCGGGGTGTCGAAGACCCGCTTCTCCCCGAACTCGGCCTGGAGGCCGTCGGTGATGCGGAACACGCCGCCCAGCTTCCCAACGTCCTCGCCCAGGATCAGGACCCGGTCGTCGTGCTCCAGCGAGTACCGGAGGGCCTGCGTCAGCGCCTGGCCCATCGTGACCTCAGGCATCGTCGCCCTCCTCGGAGAGGGCCTCGTCGCGCTGGCGGGCCAGGTGCGGGGGGAGCTCGTCCCCCGTGTAGACCCACTTGAAGAGGTCCTCCACCGGCCGGGGCGGGGCTCCGGCGATGCCCTTCCGGACCTCGGCCGCCCTGGCCTTCCCCTCCTGCTCGACCTCCTCGTAGAAGCCCTCGTCGGCGGCCTCCTCGGCGTCGAGGAACCGCCGGAACCGCTCGATCGGGTCTCGGGTGCCCCACGCCTCGATCTGCTCCTCGGGCTGGTAGCGCGATCGGTCGTCGGCGGTGGAGTGCGGGCCCATCCGGTAGGTGATCGCCTCGATCAGCGTGGGCTCGGACTCGGTCCGGGCGCGCTCGGCCGCCTCGCGCGTCGCCCGGTACACCGCGAGGACGTCGTTGCCGTCCACGCGGACCCCGGGGAAGCCGTAGCCCTCGGCCCGCCGGTAGATCTCGCCCGCGGTCTGACGCTCGATGGGGACCGAGATGGCCCACCCGTTGTTCTGGCAGAAGAAGACGACCGGGGCGCCGAACGCGCCTGCGAAATTCATCGCCTCGTGGACGTCGCCCTGCGAGGAGGCCCCGTCCCCGAAGTAGGTGATCGCGCACGCGGCCTTGCCGTCGAGCTTCGCTCCCATCGCCCAGCCCGTGGCATGGAGCGGCTGGCTCCCCACCGGGACCGAGATCATCCCGAAGCGCTTGCCCACCGGGTCGGGGATGCCCCCGTGCCACGTCCCCCGGTGGAAGTGCATGTAGTCCACCAGATCGATGCCTCGTGCCACCGCCACGCCCATCTCGCGATAGGACGGGAAAACGAAGTCGTCGTCGCCGAGCGCGTACCCGCTCCCGATTTGGGCGGCCTCCTGTCCGATCAGCGGCGGGTACACGGCCAGCTCGCCCTGGCGCTGGAGAGCGGTGGACTCGAGGTCCACCTTCCGCGTGACCACCATGAAGCGATAGAGCTGGCGGAGGTCCTCGTCCTTCAGGTCGAGCGCGTCTCGAGCCTCGTGGTCCTCGACGCTCCCGTTGGGAGCGAGGATGCGGACGGCGCCGTCCGATGCCTGTGCCAAGCTGGTGCCTCCTGGTCCCGGGTGGGCTCAGGATAGGGCACGCGGCCCGGGCGCGCCTACGGGTCAGCGCCGGCCGTCGTTGCGGCGCGGAACCCAGAGGAGCCGAACCCGGCTGACCTTCTCGATCCGCTCGGCGGCCATCATCTCGGCAGCTCGAGCGGGTGAGATCCCCTCGGTCTTCGAGCGGCGGAACACCTCGCGGAGCGTCCGGTAGATCCCCTCCACCTTCTTCATGGCGCGGTCGCGGTCGTAGCCGATCAGCTCGTCGGCCACGTTGATCAGGCCGCCCGCGTTGATCACGAAGTCGGGCGCGTAGAGGATCCCCGCCTCGTGGAGGGCATCGCCGTGCTCCGGCAGCTCGAGCTGGTTGTTGGCGGCCCCGGCCACAACTCGACACTTCAGCTCGGGCAGCGTGTCGTCTCGAATCACGCCGCCCAGGGCGCACGGCGCGAAGACGTCGCAGTCGACGGCGTGAGCCTTGTCGGGCTCGGCGGTCTCGACCCCGAACTCCTTGACAACCCGGGCCACCGCGTCCACGTCCACGTCGGCCACGGTCACGCGGGAGCCCGCCTCCACCAGGTGCTTCACGAGCCCGTACCCCACCTTTCCCACGCCCTGCACCGTGACGTGGAGCTGGTCGAACGGCTTGCCGCCCAGTCCCGCCTGCACCGCGGCCTTCAGGCCGCTGAAGAGGCCGTAAGCGGTCACCGGCGAGGGATCCCCGGACCCCCCCAGCAGCTTCGAGACCCCGGTCGCCCAGCGGGTCTCGCGGCGGACGATGTCGAGGTCCTCGCGGAAGGTCCCCACGTCCTCGGCCGTGATGTAGCGGCCGCCCAGGGAGTCCACGAACCGGCCGTAGGCGCGGAGAAGCTCCTCGGACTTGAGGCGCTTGGGGTCCCCGATGATCACGGCCTTTCCACCGCCGAGGTCGAGGCCGGCGGCCGCGGCCTTGAGGGTCATCCCCTTGGC
>DASUTZ010000216.1:0-2308 GCA_036374295.1 Actinomycetota bacterium | reverse complement strand
CTCGCTGTAGTGCTCGTCGTTGTGCCAGACGGCGTGCCACAGGCGCTCCGAGTCCACGACGAACTGCGCGCCGCGGGGCAGGGGGATCCGGCTCTCGGAGGCCTCGTCGTCCTTCTCCTCCCGGACGATCATGTAGGACTCGGGGTTGTCGGTGAGCTGGAGCCAGGCCCGCACGACGTACCCGGTCCCATCCTCGGTGATCCGGTTGTTGTCGTCGGGGTGCATGTTCTTGACCGTGTCCTCGTAGGTGTTGGGCTCGAGCTTGATGATCCTCACGCGGCCGAAGTTCGCACCCACGCTCTCGACCCACTTCTTGATCGTGGGGGACTTCTCGATGTTGTCCTCGACCCAGACGCCGTCCTTGTCGGGCTTCCCGTGCTCCCAGAACCCGCGGGGGTCGTGGTCGCCGTTGGCCGAGGCCAGGATGGCGAAGTTCGTGTCGCCTCCCGACTTCCAGTCGACGTACTCGAGGTCCTCCCACTCGCTGGGCTCGGGCGGGCTCTCGTAGCGCCTGAGCTCCACGAAGCCCTTCTCCTCCATGATCGGCAGCGTGACGAATCTCTCGCGGCTCGCTCGGTTGACCGGGGTGTCCATGGGCGGTCTCTCCCTTGTCGGCAACGCGCGAATCTTAGCCCACGCTCCACGACATCCTCTAGGGTTTCGAGCATGGCCTGGATCGAGGTGCGGGGCGACGACGAGGCCGAGGGGCGGCTCGCCGAGCTGTACGCGCGCATGGTGGACCCGACGTACGGCCGCGTGGACATGATCATGCAGATCCACTCCCTCCACCCGGACGGGATGCGGACCCACGACGAGCTCTACCGGGAGGTCATGAAGAGCACGAAGACCCTCCGCAAGGTGGAGCGCGAGCTGATCGCCCTCGTCGTCTCCCAGGTCAACGAGTGCCACTACTGAATCACCCACCACCGGCGCGGTCTGCGCCGGCTGCTGAAGGACGACGAGCTGTTGGCTCGCGTGGAGCGCGACTGGCGCGGCGCCGGGCTCGACCCCAAGCGGATCGCGATGCTCGAGTACGCGGAGAAGCTCACCCTTCGTCCCGCCGACGTGAGTCGCGAGGACGTAGACGCGCTCCGGGAGGCGGGCTTCTCGGACGAGGACGTGCTCCACATCTGCGAGGTGGTCGCCTACTACGCGTACGCGAATCGGATCGCCGACGGCCTCGGGGTCGAGCTGGAGCCCTGGATCCCCGAGAGCGACTGACCGAGGCGGGCCGGGGCTCGGGCCGCTCCCAGGCTATCGTTGAGGCATGGTCGATCAGCGCCGGCGGCTGCCGTCGGTGGATGCCCTCCTCCGCTCCGAGCCGGGGGTGCGGGCATCCGAGCGCTTCGGGCGGGACGTGGTGCGGGCGGCGGTCCGCGAGGTCCTGGACGAGACGAGACGCGGGACCGGCCGCCGGCGGGCCATGCCGGACGAGGAGGCGCTGATGGCCCGGGCCGTCCACCGGGCCGCCGCGGCGTCGCTGGGCCTCTCTGGAGTGGTGAACGCCACCGGGGTCGTGCTGCACACCGGGCTGGGGCGCGCGCCGCTCCCCGAGGAGGCCGTGGAGGCCGTGGCCCGCTCGGCGAGAGGGTACGCGGACCTCGAGGTCGACCGGGAGACCGGCGAGCGGGGATCCCGGGGGGCGCGGGCCGAGTTCCTGCTCCGGGCGATCACGGGGGCGGAGGCCGCCCTCGTGCTCAACAACAACGCGGCGGCCCTGGTGCTGGTGCTCTCCGCCCTGGCCGGGCGGCGCGAGGTGCTCGTCTCGAGGGGGGAGCTCATCGAGATCGGGGGCGAGTTCCGGCTCCCGGACATCATGAGGGCCTCGGGGGCCAAGCTCGTCGAGGTCGGGACCACGAACCGCACGAGGGTCGCGGATTACGAGCGGGCCCTGGGCGGCCGGACCGCGATGATCCTCAAGGTTCATCCGAGCAACTACCGGGTCGTGGGATTCAGCGACAGCCCGGAGCCTCGGCCGCTCGCGGCCCTGGCGGAGCGGGCCGGTGTTCCGCTCGTCTACGACGTGGGGTCGGGGCTCCTCCGCCGGCAGCGAGGGGTGCCGCTCGACGAGCCGTCCGTCGACGAGGCCCTCCGCGCGGCCGACCTGGTCTGCTTCTCGGGGGACAAGCTGCTGGGAGGACCTCAGGCGGGCGTGATCGTAGGGAGAGCCGAGCTCGTGGAGCGCCTCCGGAAGCACCCCCTGGCCAGGGCCTTGCGGATCGACAAGATGACCGTCGCCGCGATGGAGGCCGGACTGCGGATGCACGCGGAGGGGCGTCGCGGCGAGCTGCCGCTGTGGCGGCAGCTC
>DASUTZ010000215.1:0-16433 GCA_036374295.1 Actinomycetota bacterium | reverse complement strand
GATGCCCGTCTCCACCGGACCGGGGAGGACGGCGTTCGAGCGGATGCCCCGGGGCCCGTAGAAGTAGGCGATGCTCTTGACGAGGCCGATCACTCCGTGCTTGGAGGCCGCGTACGCGACGCCGGACGCCCCCGCCCCGAGAGAGGCCTTCGAGGCGACCGTCACGATCGAGCCCCCGCCCGCCTCCAGCATCGAGGGGAGCACCGCGCGGGACAGGCGCATGACGCCCGTGAGGTTGACGGCGAGGACGCGATCCCACGTCTCGTCGTCGACCTCGCCGAGCGGGAGGAAGTGGTCCATGATGCCGGCGACGTTGGCCAAGACGTCGACGCGCTCGCCCGCGGCGTCGACGATCCGATCGACGTCCTCCTGCCGGGTGACGTCGCCGCTTACGAGCTCGGCGGAGAGGCCTGCCTGGTCCAGGATCTCCTTCGTCTCGGCGAGGGCGGGCTCGACGACGTCGCAGCCGACCACCCGGGCTCCCTCCTGGGCGAGCCGGAGCACCGTCGCGCGGCCGATCCCGCTCCCGGCGCCGGTCACGATCGCGATCCTCTCCGTGTGACGCGAGCTGTCCATGGCTCCTCCTCGGTCTCGACTGCCCGTCGGTGGGCGCTCCTCCGAGCTCAATCCTGCCCCAGGTCCTGCCCAAAGGGGACCGTCGTCGCCCCTCAGGCGACTTCATCCCATACCGCACGGTCCCGTCTGCCCCGGGACCTTCGGCCCTGTACGACTGAAGGCGACAGGCACACGTTGACTTGGACGCGTGCCACCGGCGGTTTCGTGCTACCGGTGACGGTGAGGAGGGACCGATGAAGAAGTTCCTGATCGGTGCCGCGATGCTCCTGACGGTCGTGGCGGCGCTCCGACGCTTCGGGCCGGCGCTGGGCAGGCTTGCCATGCGGAAGTGCGAGGAGATGCTCGCTCGCATGCCGGAGGATTTCCCACCGAAGCGGATGATGCACGGCATCGAGGAGATCCGTGCGCAGAACGCACGGATCCTGCATCACCTCGAGGAAGGGACGTCGTCGACCGCCGCTCTGGGACGGAGGTGAGGACGATGATGATGGGAGACGGTTGGGGAGGCTGGATCTGGGGCGCCCTGATGATGCTGCTGTTCTGGGGTGGCCTCATCGCCCTGGTGGTCTTCTTGGTTCGCGGCTCCCCTTCCCGCACCTCTCATGGAGAGGAGAGGCGGAGAGGGCCGGAAGCCCGGGACATCCTGGCGGAACGCTTCGCGCGAGGGGAGATCTCCGAGGACGAGTTCGAGCAGCGGAGGCGAGTGCTCGAGCGCAGCTCGTCCTGAGGCGATGAGCAGGGCCTCGTGTAGGGACCTGGTCGAGTGCGCCTTCGAGGGCGCCTACGAAGTTCGGACCGCCCGGAACACCTGGATCGGTTCGGCCATGCCCTTCAGCTCCACGGGGTCCATGGTCTCGAAGCGAACCCCTTCGACCGAGGCTGAGCGACTCGCGGCCTCGCTCACCAGCACCTCACCCGCCCCTGCTCTCCCGGCGATCCGGGACGCCAGGTTGACCGTTCGTCCGAAGTAGTCGCCGTCCCTGAAGACGACCGACCCGGCGCTGACGCCGATATGCGCTGGAGGCATCCCGGCCTCCGGCGCCTTCTCGACCAGTTCGAGGGAGCACAGGACGGCTTGGCCCGGGTCGGGGAAGTGGATCATCACGCCGTCGCCGAGCCACTTGACCGGTCGCCCTCCGCGCCGCTGGGACTCGCCTTGCACCAGCCCCGCGAGCGCCGCGGCGAGCTCGGCCGCAGCCTCGTCCCCCCGCTCCTCGGTGAGGCGCGTGTAGCCCACGAGATCGACGAAGACGATCGCCGGCGGGTGGACCTCTCTGCGTGGGCTCACACCGGCCTGATCGAGCGCCTCTTCGACGTGGCCGACCAGGTGCTCGATGATGGAGTGCTCCTGGTATCGGCGGTAGAGCCACCAGATCATCCCCTCGACCTGACCGCGCAGCTGGGGGCTCAGCTGGGAGGACACCTCGAGGATCTGGGCCTCGCCGGCTCCTCCGGCAAGCAGCGGTTCCTCGATGTACGTGTGGAAGAACTGGGACTCTGCCCGGGTGATCCTGGCGAGATTCTCGGCGTACACGCGGAGCGACCGGAGGACCCCTGCTTCCGGGATGCCGGCCGCCAGGGTGAACCGGCCGATCGGGAACATCTGCATGTCGTCCTCGCGGACGGGGTCTTGACCCGAGGGGACCGGCAGGCCAAGGACCTCGTAGGCACGCTGGACGAAGTCCATCGTCCAGCCGTACTCCGTACACGCGTCCTCGTAGGTCTTCGGCAAGTACCCCTTCGGCTCGGTGAACAGCAGGTCGACGAACGCGAAGGAGAGGTTGCCCGAGCGGACGGCGCGGCTCAGGTCCTCGAGCCGGATCCCTGATCGCACCAGGGCATCGATGAGCTTGACCCGCTGGATGTCGGCGGATCGGAATGACCCGTCCGACAGGGGCGTGAGGATCCCCAGCTCGACCAGGCGATCGATGTACTCGGGTGGCTTGCCCGATCGTTGTGACAGCTCGGCCTTCGTCAGGTCATCCAACGAAGGCATCGTACCGAGATGTCTCGCGGAGCTCAGGCGAGCGGGAAGGGGGGCTGCCACCACCAAGGGATCGGGCTGAGCTCGATGCGCGTGACCCACTTCACCCACCAGAAGCCGCGCCGCCCCGGCGCGACGATCCGAGCGGGAAACCCGTGACCGGCGCTGAGCGGCTCCGCTCCGACCCGCATCGCCAGCAGCAGGTGGTCGGCGTCCTGGAGAGGGAACCGGCGGCCGTAGCCCGTCGCGGACGCCACGTGGATGCTGCGCCCCTCCTCCCCTTCGGGGAGGAGCCGCGAGAGCCGGACCCCCTCCCAGTCCTGCACCGCGAACCAGCCGCCGGTGCAGTCCAGGGTCGCCCGCAGTCGATCGCCGAAGGCGGTCAGCTCCTCGTAGGACCAGGCGTCCTCTCGGTCTCCCGCCCGCACGACCAGGCGCCAGCTGTCGGCGTCGATCTCGGGGACCGAGTCGTTGAGCCACTGGGTCACGGGCATCGCCTC
The DNA here is from genome assembly GCA_036374295.1 of Actinomycetota bacterium. Taxonomy (GTDB): domain Bacteria; phylum Actinomycetota; class UBA4738; order UBA4738; family CALAEC01; genus DASUTW01. Next base: position 13,373 of record DASUTZ010000215.1, on the reverse strand, counting down.
CGGGTCGAAGGAGCCGGTCTCGTGCGAGCCGGTGAAGCGCCGATCCCGCCCGGGGAGCGAGGCGATCCGCACGCTTCCCTCGATCGCCGCGTAGGCGAGCCCGCCCGCTCCCACGACGGCTCCCGCCCGAACCAGGTTGCGGCGGGTGAGGTCCGTCCTCCTCGGGCGCACGCTCCGGGCCACGACGTGCCAGATGGCGAAGGGGACCGAGCCGAGCGCGGCTCCCACGTGCAGCTGCATCGAAGTGAGAGGCCCCACCGACACGATGCCCACGGCGTGGAGGACGCCGAACAGGATGGCGACGGCCACGAGCACCGTCAGGAGCACCGAGGCCCAGGAATCGCGGCGAGCCCGCCGGAGGCCTCGGCGGGCGACGGCGGACTTCCAGGGGGCGAGGGCCAGGAGCGCCAGCCCCGCCACGCCGTGCGCTAGGACGATCCACCGGTTCCACGTCGTTCCGATCGCGAACGCGAGACCCCCGGTGGCGAGCGCGAGGGCCAGCAGGGCGAGGAGGGCGAGATTCGTGCGCCGTCCCGCCATCGGTCGAGTCTACCCGGGACCCCCGCACTCCGGAGTTGTGCTTCACTTCAAGCGACCCTGCGTCGAACCGCGGCCCGGCGGGGAGAGGAGAGATATGAGGCTCGAGGAACGATTCCAGGACGAGGCGGGCGCGCTCGCCGAGCGAACGACCGCGTTCCTCTCGGACATCATCGCGATCCCCAGCCTCTCCCGTCGTGAGGGGGACGTCGCTCGGCGCATCGGCGACGAGATGACCGACCTGGGCTACGACGAGGTCACGATCGACGGCTTCGGCAGCGTCATCGGGAGGATCGGAGACGGGCCGGTGGGAATCGTCTACGACTCGCACATCGACACGGTGGACGTGGGGGAGCGGAGCTCGTGGAAGGCGGACCCGTTCACCCCCCGCATCGAGGACGGCGTGATCTACGGGCGCGGCGCCTCCGACAACAAGGCCGCCACGGCCACGATGGTCTACGGGGGGGCGCTGATCAAGCGTCTGGGGATCGACTCGTCTCGCTTCACCGTCTACGTCGTGGGGACGGTGCAGGAGGAGGACTGCGACGGGCTCGCCCTCGAGTACGTGCTGACCGAGAGCATCCCCAGGCCCGATGTCGTCGTGCTGGGCGAGGCCACGGAGCTCGACGTGTACCGGGGGCACCGTGGGCGCGTCGAGCTCGCCGTCCACACGCGCGGTCGGGCGGCGCACGCCTCCGCCCCCGAGCGAGGGATCAACGCGATCTACCGGATGGCCCCGATCATCCGGCAGATCGAGGAGCTGAACGAGCGCCTGGCCGACGATCCGTTCCTGGGGAAGGGGACCATCGTCCTCTCCAAGATCGACTGCCGGACGCCCTCGCTCAACGCCGTGCCCGACGGCTGCAGCGTGTACATGGACCGCCGGCTCACCGTAGGGGAGACTCTGGAGACCGCCCGGAAAGAGCTGGAGGAGCTCTCCGCAGTGCAGGAGGCCGGAGCCGAGGTCGAGGTCCTCCAGTACGAGGGCGAGAGCTACACGGGCCTCACGCTCAGCACCGAGAAGTACTTCCCCACGTGGGTGGTGCCCGAGGACGACCCGGCCGTCCGGGCCGGAGTCGAGGCGGGCGAGCGCACCCAGGGGAGGACGCCGGCCGTGGGTCGATGGATCTTCTCCACGAACGGGGTCTCGAGCATGGGGAAGCTCGGGATCACGACGATCGGCTTCGGCCCCGCCGAGGAGAAGTACGCGCACAGCGCGGACGACCAGTGCCCGCTGGATCACCTGGCCCCGGCCGTCGCCTGGTACGGGGCCTTCCCGGAGAGCTACCTGGCCGCGACGGGTTCCTCCTGAGAGGATGGGACCGGAGGTGACGTCCGTGTCCGAAGCTGCCCCCCTCGAGTTCGTCCTCAACGGCCGGCCGGTATCCGTGGAGGTCGACGAGGGCACGATGCTGCTCTCGGTGCTCAGGGAGGGCCTCGGGCTCACCTCGATGAAGGACGGGTGCGCGCCCGAGGGATCCTGCGGCGCGTGCACCGTGATGGTGGACGGGAAGGGGGTCGTCTCCTGCGCTCAGCGAGCCACCCGGGTCGCCGGCAAGGAGGTCACCACCCTCGAGGGCCTCCCGCAGGAGCGGCGCGACGAGTGGGCCGAGTGCTTCTTGGCCTCCGGGGCGTCGCAGTGCGGGTTCTGCTCCCCGGGCCTGGTCATGAAGTGCGAGGCGATGCTGGCGAAGAACCCCGAGCCCTCGCGGGAGGAGGTCGCCCGGGCCATCGCGGGGAACCTCTGCCGGTGCACCGGCTACGTGAAGATCATCGATGCGATCGAGCACGCGGCCGGAACGCGAAGAGGCGAGCCGCTCCCGGAGGTTGACCGCAGCGGCCGCGTGGGCTCCCGGACCGGCCGGTACGAGGGACGCGAGCTGGCGCTCGGCGAGAAGCCCTTCGTCAACGACATGCGCGTGCCGGGCATGCTCCATGGAGCGATCCGGTTCTCCGACCACCCTAGGGCCCGTGTGCTTCGGATCGACACCTCGAGGGCCGAGGCCCACCCGGGGGTGGTGGCGGTGGCCACGGCCGACGACGTCCCGGGGGAGCGGCGACAGGGGCTCATCACGAAGGACTGGCGCCAGCTCGTGGCCGAGGGCGAGGAGGTGAGCTGCGTCGGCGACGTCCTGGCGGTGGTGGCGGCCGCCTCTCGGGCCGAGGCCCGAGAGGCGGCCGCCCTCGTGGACGTCGAGTACGACGTGCTCCCGCCGGTCACCGACCCCTTCGAGGCCATGGCCGAGGACGCCCCCCAGCTGCACGAGGGCGGCAACGTGCTCTCGATCTCGGAGGTGAAGCGGGGCGACGTGGACGCCGCGCTGGGGGAGGCCGCGCACGTCGTCACCGAGACCTACCGGACCCAGTGGGTCGAGCACGCCTTCCTCGAGCCCGAGTCGTCGCTCGCCGTGCCGACCGAGGACGGCGGCCTGCACTTCTACTCCCAGGGCCAGGGGGTGTGGGACGACCGCCGGCAGGTGGCCAGCCTCCTGGCGATGCCCGAGGAGCGGATCCGCGTCACGCAGGTGTCGAACGGGGGCGCCTTCGGGGCCAAGGAGGATCTCAACGTTCAGGGGCACGCCTGCCTCTTGGCCCTGATGACCGGGCGCCCGGTCCTCGTCACGCTATCCCGCGAGGAGAGCATCCGCTTCCACGCCAAGCGCCACCCGCTGACGATGGAGTACACGGTCGGGTGCGACCAGGAGGGGCGCCTCCTCGGGATCCGGGCCCGCATCGTGGGCGACACCGGCGCCTACGCGAGCGTGGGGGACAAGGTCCTGGAGCGGGCGGCCGGGCACGCCTGCGGCCCCTACCGCGTGCCCGCCGTGGACGTGGAGGCCCGAGCCGTCTACACCAACAACCCGCCTGCGGGGGCGATGCGAGGGTTCGGCGTGAACCAGGTCAACTTCGCGATCGAGGGTGTGCTGGACACGCTCGCGGAGCGGGTGGGGATCGACGGCTGGGAGATCCGATGGCGCAACGCCCTCGAGACCGGCGACGTGTTCGCCACCGGGCAGGTGCTCGGCCCGGGGGTGGGGATCAAGCAGACCCTGCTCGCGGTGCGCGACGTCTACCGGGCGGCCCCGCGCGCCGGGATCGCCTGCGGGCTGAAGAACAGCGGGGTGGGGAACGGCCTCACCGAGTACGGGAAGGCCGTCCTGCGGGTGGAGGACGACGGGAGCGTCACGCTGTTCCACTCGTGGACCGAGATGGGACAGGGTGTCCACACCGCCCTCCAGCAGATCGCGTGTGAGGAGCTCGGCATCACCTCCGACCGGATCCGGGTCGCGGTGGACACGATCCGGGACATCGACACGGGGCAGTGCACGGCGTCGCGGTCCACCGTCCTGGGCGGCCGGGCCGTGATCGAGGCCGCCCGGAACCTCAAGGCCGAGTTGAACGGGGGCCGCCTCGAGGACCTGGCGGGCCGCGAGTTCTACGGCGAGTTCGTCGTGGACTGGACGACGAAGCTGGGGGTGGAGAACCCGGTCACCCACTACGCGTACGGATGGGCGACGCAGGTCGTGACCCTCGACGGGGAGGGCCGCATCGAGAAGGTCGTCGCCGCCCACGACGTGGGGAAGGTGATCAACCCCACCCTCCTCGAGGGGCAGATCGAGGGGGCGGTGCACATGGGGCTCGGGCACGCCCTCTCCGAGGAGCTCGTTCTGGAGGGCGGGGTCCCCGTCACCGACACGCTGAAGTCGCTGCACATCATCCCTCCGGCCGGGATGCCCCCGGTCGAGTGCATCTTCGTGGAGGAGCATCAGCCCGAAGGTCCCTACGGCGCCAAGGGCGTGGGGGAGATCGGGCTCGTGCCCACGGCGGCGGCGGTGGCCGGCGCGCTGCACGCCTTCGACGGGGTTCGGCGGACCAGGCTCCCGATGAAGGACTCCCCGGCGGCGAGGGCCGCCGTCCCCAAGCTGGCCGCCGCGGCACGCCGGAGCGCGGATCGAGAGGGGTGAGGTGACGGGCGGCGCGGGCCTCGTGCTCACCGGGGGCACGGTGGTGCGCTCGCTCGACCCGCCGATCGTCGAGGCCGCCGACGTCCGGATCGCGGACGGGAGGGTGGCCGAGCTCGGATCCGGAGAAGGCGACGCGACGCTCGACTGCTCGGGGTGCTTGGTGATCCCCGGGAACGTCTGCGCCCACCACCACCTCTACTCGTCGCTGGCCCGGGGGATGCCGTACGCGCTCGAACCGCCCGAGAGCTTCGTCCAGATCCTGCAGCGGGTCTGGTGGCGTCTCGACCGGGCCCTCGATCCCCAGGGGGTGCGGTGGTCGGCCGCGGTGGGCGGTTCGGAGGCGCTCCTCTCGGGGACCACCACCGTCATCGACCACCACGCGTCTCCGGGCGACATCGAGGGATCCCTGGATCGCCTGGCCTCCGCCCTGGGCGACCTGGGGATCCGCTCGGTGCTCTGCTACGAGGTCACCGACCGGGACGGCCCGGAGAAGGCGGAGGCCGGCATCGAGGAGAACCGCCGGTTCCTGAAGGGCGGCGGCTCGCCCTTGGCCCGGGGGATGGTGGGGGCCCACGCCTCCTTCACGCTCTCCGAGGACACCCTGGCCGGCTGCGTGGAGGCGGCCCGTGAGCTGGGAGCCGGGATCCACATCCACGTGGCGGAGGACGGGGCCGACCAGGACGACGCCCGGGCTCGGTTCGGTCGCCGGGTCGTCCACCGCCTGGCCGAGGCCGGGGCCCTGGACGAGCGGGCGCTCCTGGCTCACTGCATCCACGTCGGGCCGGACGAGGCGGAGGTGATTCGCGAGACGGGGGCGACCCCGGTGCACAACCCCAGGTCGAACATGAACAACGCCGTCGGCCACGCCCCAGTGGCCCTCCTTGGCGATCGCCTGGCCCTGGGGACCGACGGGATCGGGGGCGACATGTTCGCCGAGGGCCGAGCGGCGTACTGGCGGGCACGGGAGGCGGGGACCGCGTCGGCGCCGTCGTGGGTCCTGGGGCGCCTCGCTCGATCGGCCCGGTTCGCGGGCTTGATCTTCGACGAGCCGCTGCTGGGCACGATCGAGCGAGGCGCCCCCGCCGACCTGGTGGTCCTGGCGTACGACCCGCCGACCCCGCTCGACGCGGAGACCCTCGCCGGGCACTGGGTCTTCGGCCTCTCGGCCCGGCAGGTGCGGGACGTCGTCGTGGAGGGCGAGCCCGTGGTCCGAGACGGGAGGCTGACCCGCGTGGACCAGAGCGAGGTCGCGGCCCGGGCCCGCGAGTCGGCCGAGCGGCTGTGGCGGCGGATGGACGAGATCGCCGAGCACCCGTTCTCCCCGTCGGGGGCGGCCTGATGGCGGTCTCCAGCGAGGGGCGCGTCGCGCTCTACCTGCAGGACAAGCACCCGATCCGGGACGGGATGCGGTACGTGAGGGACGCCGAGGAGCGCGGCTTCGAAGCCGTGTGGCAGGCGGAGAGCCGCCTCGTCCGCGAGGCCACCGTGCCGATGGCCGCCTTCGCCGCCGTCACGGACCGCATCAAGGTGGGCTCCGGGGTAGTGAACAGCTGGACGCGCAACGTGGGGCTCCTGGCCGCCACGTTCGCCACGCTCGACGAGCTGGCGCCCGGCCGGATCATGCTCGGGATCGGGGCGTGGTGGGAGCCGCTGGCCTCGAAGGTGGGGGTCAGGCGGCGGAAGCCCCTGACCGCGATGCGAGAGGTGGTGGAGGTCACCAGGCGGCTTCTGGCCATGGAGCGAGTCACCTTCCACGGCGAGTTCGTCGAAGTCGAGGACATCGAGATCGACATCGTGCACGGCGACCGCTCCCCCAAGGACGTCCCGATCTACATCGGCGCCACCGGGATGCGGATGATGGAGCTGGCCGGGGAGATCGCCGACGGCGTCCTCCTGAACTACCTCGTGAGCCCGGAGTACGATCGCGCCGCGATGGGAGCTCTGGCGGCGGGCGCCGAGCGGGCGGGGAGGAGCGTGGAGGACGTGGACCGCCCGCAGCTCGTCGTGTGCTCCCTCGACGAGGATCGCGAGGCCGCGCTGGACCGCGCGCGAGAGCTCGTCACCCAGTACCTGGGACAGCAGCCCCACATCATGAAGGCCAGCGGGGTGGACCAGTCGCTCCTCGATGAGATCGCAGAGGTCCTCACGTGGCCCGCCGGTCCTGAGGAGATCGAGAACGCGATGCGCCTCGTGCCCGACGACGTGGTGCAGATGATCACGGCCTCGGGCACGGCCGAGGAGTGCCGGGCCAAGGTCCGGGAGTACGTGGAGGCCGGCTGCACGTGCCCCGTGCTCTACCCCCTGGGGGACGATGTCCGGGCGATGCTCGACGCCTTCGCGGAGGGAGCGTTCTAACCGTGGAGGTCCTGCGGCCGCGCGGCCTCCAGGAGGCCCTGGCGATGAAGGCGGCGCACCCGGAGGCCCGCCCCATCGCGGGGGGGACAGACCTCATGGTCGAGCTGAACTTCGACCGGGACCGGCCCGAGGCCATCCTGGACCTCTGGCCGGTGCCGGAGCTGCGGGAGCACGGCCGAGAGGACGGGAGGATCTTCCTCGGAGCCGGCGTCACCTTCACGCGGATCATGCGCGAGCTCCCCGAGCTCGTCCCGCTGTTCCAGGCGTCGCGCACGGTGGGCTCCCCGCAGATCCGCAACCGCGGCACGATCGGGGGGAACCTGGGCACCGCCTCGCCGGCAGGCGACGCGCTGCCCGTCCTGGCCGCCTACGACGCCGAGATCGTGGTGGGGAGGGAAGCGGCCGATCCGCGCTCCCTCCCGTGGAGCGAGTTCCTCCGAGGCCCGAAGCAGACCGCGCTGGGCCCGGAGGAGCTGATCCTGGGGGTGCGGTTCCGTCCTCCGCGCGGCCCGGGGAGCTTCTCGAAGATCGGGGTCCGCAACGCGATGGTGATCTCGGCGGTCGGGCTCTGCCTCGTGCTCGACGAGGACGATCGCGCCGTGCGGTTCGCGCTGGGCTCGGTGGGGCCCACGATCATCCGGGCGGCGGAGGCGGAGGCGCTCGCGGCCCGGGCGATCGCCGAGGCGGGCGCCTGGGAGTCGCCGGCGGCTGCCCTCCCGGACGGGGTCCTCGACGACGTCGCCGACCTCGTGGCGCGGGCGGCTCGACCGATCGACGACGTGCGGGGCACGGCGGCCTACCGCCGCCACGCCTGCCGCGTGCTCGCTCGGCGGGCGCTCACCTGGAGCCTGGGGGAGCGAGCGACCGGGGCTGCGTGAGGAGGCGAGGTGCTGATCAGGACGAACGTGAACGGGGAGTGGCGCGAGGCGGACGCCTGGGCAGGGTCCAGCCTCCTCTCCTTCCTCCGGGAAGATCTAGGGCTTCCCGGCTCGAAGAACGCGTGCGAGCAGGGGGAGTGCGGCTCCTGCTCGGTCTGGCTGGACGGCGAGCTCGTGTGCTCGTGCCTCGTGCTCGCAGCCCAGGCGCACGAGCGCGAGGTGCGGACGGTCGAGGGGCTGGGATCGGACGACCTCCTCCACCCCGTCCAGGAGGCGTTCCTGGAGACGGGCGCCGTGCAGTGCGGTTTCTGCACCCCCGGCCTGATCGTGGCCGTCACCGACCTGCTTCAGCGGGATCCCGCCCCGAGCGAGGCCACCGTCCGCGAGGCCCTCTCGGGGAACCTCTGCCGGTGCACGGGCTACGCGAAGATCCTGGACGCGGTGCGCCTGGCGGCCGAGCGGATGGGGGGCACCGCGTGACGAGGCTCCTGGTGGAGGGCTGCGAGGTGCTGGTCACGATGGACGACGCCGGCACCGAGATCCCGGGCGGCTCCCTCCTGATCGAGGACGGCGTCATCGCCTGGGTGGGGTGGGGGGAGCCTCCCGACGCTGAGGGGGCCCGGCGCGTCGACGGGCGCGGGGCCGTGGCGATCCCCGGCCTCATCAACACCCATCATCACCTCTTCCAGACGCTCACCCGGGTCCGGGCCCAGGACGAGGGGCTCTTCGGATGGCTGGTCGAGCTCTACCCGATCTGGGCGGGGCTGGACGCAGAATGGGAGCTGGCCGCGGCCCGGGTTGGCCTGGCCGAGCTCGCCCTGAGCGGCTGCGCGACGACCACCGACCACCACTACATCTTCCCGGAGGGGGCCGACGGGCTCCTGGAAGCCGAGATCGAGGCGGCCCGCGAGGTCGGGCTCCGGTTCCACCCGTGCCGGGGGTCGATGGACCTCGGAGAGTCGGACGGCGGCCTCCCCCCCGACCGGGTGGTGGAGGACACCGACCAGGTCCTGCAAGAGACCGAGGAGGCGATCGCCCGCTTCCACGACCCCGCCCCGGGAGCCATGCTGAGGATCTCGGTGGCCCCCTGCTCCCCGTTCTCCTCGACCGAGCGGCTGATGCGGGAGTCGGCGGAGCTCGCCCGTCGGCACGACGTCCGGCTCCACACCCACATCGCGGAGACCCGGGACGAGGAGCGATTCTGCCTCGAGCGGTTCGGCCGGCGGCCGCTGGAGCTCCTGGCCGACCTCGGCTTCCTCGGCCCCGACGTCTGGCTCGCGCACTGCGTGCACCTCGACCAGAAGGACGTCCGCAGGATGGCCGAGTCCGGCACCTCGACCGCGTGGTGCCCGTCCTCGAACCTGCGACTCGGGTCCGGGACCGCGCCGGCCCGCTCGCTCCTGGACGAGGGGGCGAACGTGGGTCTCGGGGTGGACGGGTCCGCCTCCAACGACGCCGGCCACCTGCTGGGCGAGGTTCGCCAGGCGATGCTGACCGCGCGTGGGGGGGACGGCCCCGCCGCCATGAGTGCTCGCGAGGCCCTCCGCGTGGCAACGCGCGGCGGGGCGGCGGCCCTGGGCCGGGACGACGTCGGGTCGCTGGAGGTCGGCAAGCGCGGCGACGTGGCTCTCTTCTCGGTCGAAGGGTTGGGGTTCGCGGGCGCCGGGTCGGATCCGGTGGCGGCGCTGCTCTTCTGCTCGCCCGGCCGCGTTCGGGATCTGCTGGTGGACGGCCACGCCGTCGTCGAGGACGGACGCCTCACCGGGGTGGACGAGGAGGAGGTGGCTCGCCGGGGGCGGCGGGCATCGGCGCGAGCTCTGGGAGGTCGGGCATGAGCGTTCGGATCGGGGAGCGGCTGGTCCGGGGCGTCGGGGAGAGCGTGCGTCGGGTCGACGGCGTCCCGAAGGTCCGAGGGGAGTTCGAGTTCGGCAGCGACCTGTGGGCCGAGGGCATGCTGTGGGGCCACACGCTCCGGACCCCGCATCCCCATGCCCGTGTCCGCTCGATCGACGTCTCCCGGGCGGTGGCCGCGGCCGGTGTGCACGCGGTCCTGACTTCCGAGGACGTGCCGGGCCACAAGATGTACGGGCTGGAGTTCCAGGACCAGCCGGTGCTGGCGATCGATCGAGTGCGCTACCAGGGGGAGCCGGTGGCCGCCGTGGCCGCCGAGGACCCGGAGCTCGCGCGCAGGGCGGCCGCACTCATCCGGGTCGAGTACGAGGAGCTCCCCGTCGTGGACGACATGGAGCTGGCCATGGAGCCCGACGCGCCGAAGCTGCACGAATGGGGCAACGTCCTGCGACACGTCCGGATCGCACACGGCGACCCGGAGGCCGAGGCCGACGTCTGGGTGGAGGGCTACTACGAGACGGGGATGCAGGATCAGGCGCCCCTCGGCCCGGAGGCCGGGCTGGCCGTCCCCTCGGAGGACGGAGGGGTCGATCTGTACGTGGCCACCCAGTGGCTCCACGTCGACCACCGGCAGATCGCCGGGTGCCTCGGCCTTCCCGATGAGAAGCTCCGCCTGCACCTGGCGGGGGTTGGGGGCGCCTTCGGGGCCCGGGAGGACGTGAGCATGCAGATCCACGCGAGCATGCTCGCTCTCCGCACCGGGAGGCCCGTCAAGATGTCCTACGGGCGTGAGGAGTCCTTCTTCGGCCACGTGCACCGCCACCCGGCCCGCATCTGGATGCGCCACGGCGCCACGAGCGACGGGCGGCTGGTGAGCGTCCGGGCGAGGATCGTCATCGACGGAGGCGCCTACTCCTCGTCGTCGGCGGCCGTCATCGCGAACGCGACGACGTTCGCGGCGGGGCCCTACGAGGTCCCGAACGCCCTCCTCGAGGGGACCTGCGTCTACACGAACAACCCGCCCTGCGGCGCGATGCGGGGCTTCGGCGCCGTCCAGGCGGCCGTCGGCTACGAGTCGCAGATGGACCGGCTGGCTGCGGCCCTGGCGATGGACCCCGTCGAGCTGCGCGAGCGCAACGCGCTCTCGACCGGGTCGCTGCTCCCCACGGGCCAGGTGATCCGGGGGTCGGCCCCGGTCCGCGAGGTGATCGAGCGCTGCGCCCGGATCCCGATGCCCCCCGAGCCCGAAGGCATGCGGGAGCCCGTCACGCTCCCCGGCGGGGCCAACAACGTGGGTCGGGGAGAAGGCCTGAGGCGCGGCGTGGGGTTCGCCGTCGGCTACAAGAACATCGCCTACAGCGGAGGGTTCGACGACTCCGCGGCGGCGCGGGTCAGGCTGTCGGCGGGGCCGGACGGTCCGGTGGCGGAGGTGCACAGCGCCGCCGCGGAGGTGGGCCAGGGCGTGCACACGATCCTGGCGCAGATCGCCGGGACCGAGCTCGGGGTCGAGCGCGTCGAGCTGCTCACCCCCGACACGGGCGTCGCATCCGCGGGGTCGAGCTCGGCCTCTCGGCAGACGATGATGTCGGGAGGGGCCGTGCAGCTCGCATGCCGGGCCGTCCGGGAAGAGCTCTTCGAGCGGGTGCGCCGGGCTCGACCGGAGGTGGGGGACGCCCCGCTCACCCTGGAGGAAGGGAGGGTGCTGGCGGAGGGGCTTCCCGTGGGCGACCTCGCGGAGTTCCTCACCGATCCGATCGAGGAGTCGAGCGTCTACCGCCACCGTCCGACCGAGCCGTTCGATCCCGACGGTCAGGCCGACTTCCACGTCTCGTTCGCCTTCGCCGCCGCGCGGGCGGTGGTCGAGGTGGACGAGGACCTGGGCCTCGTGCGCGTGGTCGAGGTGGCGGCGGCCCAGGACGTCGGTCGGGCGCTCAACCCGCAGAGCGTTCGTGGGCAGATCGAGGGCGGCATCGCCCAGGGCCTCGGCCTCGCGCTGATGGAGGAGATCCAGCTGGAGGAGGGTCGGATCCTGAACGCCTCGTTCACCGACTACCTGATCCCCACGACGCTGGACATGCCCCCGGTGGTCTCCGAGCTGGTCGAGGAGCCCGAGCCCGGCGTGCCGTTCGGCGCCAAGGGCGTGGGCGAGCCCTCCACGATCGTGGCCACCGCGGCCGTCGCCGCCGCGCTCCGGGACGCCACCGGGAGGGAGGTGAACCGGGTGCCGGTGCGTCCGGACGACCTGGTCGGGATCGCGCCCCCCGTCTCCACGCGCGGGTGGCCGCGCGTCCCGGACGTCCCCGGCCAGGAGCCGGTCCCCGTGTACGCGGGGGTGCCGGCCACCGAGCTCGCCCAGAAGGCCTGAGGAGGGAGGAGGCGTGGAACGCGAAGCCCTGACGGGGCGGGACTACATCGAGACGCTGGACTGGTCGGTGGAGGAGCTCGAGGAAGCACTCGCCGTCTCGGCCGATCTGAAGGAGCGGTTCAAGCGAGGCGAGCCCCACCGACTGCTCGCCGACAAGACGCTGTTCATGCTCTTCCTCGACAAGTCCACGCGCACCCGGAACGCGTTCGAGGCCGGGATGACCCAGCTGGGGGGGCACGCGCACTACCTCACCGCCGAGGCGACGCAGGTCTCCCACGGCGAGAGCCCGAAGGACATGGGGATCATCCTCTCGTCGTACGGGCACGGGATCGCGATCCGTCACGACCTCATCCCCTACGAGTGCAACGCGTACATCCGAGAGGTGGCCCGGTGGGCGGAGGTGCCGGTGCTCAATCTCCAGTGCGACGTGGACCACCCGACGCAGACCCTGGCCGACCTCATGACCCTCCGGGCGAAGCGCGGGGCCGATCTGCGGGGGATGCGGGTCGCCGTTTCGTGGGCCTACGCGCCTTCGTACGCCAAGCCGCTCTCGGTGCCCCAGGGGCTGGCCGCGCTCCTGCCTCGGTTCGGGGTCGACGTCGTGCTGGCGCACCCTCCCGGCTGGGAGCTCATGCCCGAGCTGATGGCGCGGGCCGAGAAGGCTGCGACCGAGGGTGCCGATTCGATCACGGTGACGAACGACATGGACGAGGCTTTCGAGGGAGCCGATGCCGTCTACCCGAAGTCCTGGGGGCGGCTCGACCTCTTCACCCAGGAGGAGGAGGCGCTCGCCGCCTCGGAGCCGTACCGCGGCTGGATCTGCGACGCGCGGCGGATGGAGCTGGCCAAGGACGACGCCCTCTACATGCACTGCCTCCCCGCCGATCGGGGGAACGAGGTGACCGACGAGGTGATCGATGGCCCGCGGTCGGTCGTCTACGAGGAGGCCGAGAACCGCCTCCACACCGGGAAGGCCCTGATGGCCCTCACGATGGGCGGGTTCGGCGCGGCGTGAGCTGCGGATGATGTCCTCCTCCGATCGGATCCTCCCGAACCCTCTCCGGGGAACCGTCCCGGCGCCGTCCACGGGCCCCGACCCCCTGGCGTTCCACCGGCGGCTGCCCGGCTACGAGGTGACGCCCGTGGTGGAGGCCCCCACGGTGGCCCGGCGTCTCGGGGTCGGGACCGTGTGGGTGAAGGACGAGTCCCGTCGTCTCGGCCTCCCGTCGTTCAAGATCCTCGGCGCGTCCTGGGCCACGTATCGCACGCTCGTGGAGCGGCTGGGCCGCGACGTGGAGCCGTGGTCGGACGTCGCGGAGCTCTCGGAGCGCCTCACCCCGCTCCGGCCCCTTACCCTCGCGGCGGCCACCGACGGCAACCACGGCCGCGCCGTGGCGCGCATGGCCGCGCTGCTGGGCCTCG
>DASUTZ010000214.1:0-5692 GCA_036374295.1 Actinomycetota bacterium | reverse complement strand
TCGGCCACGACATCGAGCTCGTGAACGAGGACGACGGCTGCTCCGCCGAGGGTGGCACCGCGGGTGCCACGGCGCTCGCCTCCGATCCGTCCATCGTGGCGGTGGTGGGGACGAGCTGCTCGAGCGCCGGCGAGCCGGCGTCGCAGATCCTGTCGGACGCCCAGGTCCCGATCGTGTCGCCGTCCAACACGGCGCCGTCGCTGACGGACCCGGCGACCCACCAGGAGTTCTACCTGCGCACCGCGCACAACGACAAGGTCCAGGGCGCGGCCATGGCGCAGTTCGTGTCCGAGGAGCTCGGCGTGAGCACCGCGGCGACCATCCACGATGGAAGCCCCTACGCCGACCAGCTCCAGCAGGTGTTCGCGGACACGCTGACGAACGAGTACGGCGGCTCGATCACCACGCAGGAAGGCGTCCAGGTGGGAGAGACGGACTTCGGCCCGCTGCTCAACAGCATCGCGGCCGACGCGCCGGACTTCCTGTACTTCCCGATCTTCGTGGCGGAGGGCGGCCTCATCACCGCCCAGACCCGTGAGATCGGCCAGCTGGACGACACCGACCTGGGTGGGGCCGACGGCATGCTCACCCCGGACTGGATCGACGCGGCCGGCGCGGACAACGCCGAAGGCGTCTTCCTCTCCGGGCCGGACCTCGGGTTCGCGGGCGGCTTCTACCAGGACGAGTTCCTGCCCGCCTACAACGACCAGTTCGGTGAGCCCACGTCGGTGTTCCATGCGCACTCCTTCGACGCCGCGGGCATGATCTTCCAGGCGATCGAGGAGGTCGCGATCGAGGACGGGGACGCGCTGCTGATCCCGCGCGTCGAGCTGAAGGACGCGCTGTTCTCGATCACCGGGTACGAGGGCATCGTCGGAACCCTCGACTGCACGCCGAGCGACGACGCGATCGGCGACTGCAACGAGGGCGCCACGATCACGGTCAGCCAGGTCCAGGACGGCGACTTCGTCGTCGTGTGGCCGGCCGACAAGGCCCAGGGCGACATCCAGGGGGCGTGAACCGGTAACGGGTAACGACCCGACGGGTGGTTGGCCGCGGGTGAGCCGAAAGGCTCACCCGCGGCCGCTACCCCAGACCTTCACGAGAGCTGATGGCCGACGACACGGAGACCAAGGCCCCCGAGCCCAAGGAGGCCACACCCGGGCGCTTCCAGCGCGGGGTGATGCGCCTCCCGATCCGCACGTTCATCCTGTGGCTCATCTCCATCGGCCTGGCGCTCTTCATCATCTGGGGGACGACCCGCACGCTCTCCCTCGAGGTGAGCACGTTCAGCGGAGAGGGGTGGAAGCGCCTCATCAGCGACGGCGTCGCCAGGGGCGCGATCTACGCGCTGATCGCGATGGGCTACACGCTCGTGTACGGGATCCTGTTCATGATCAACTTCGCCCACGGCGAGGTGTTCATGAGCGGTGCGTTCACCGCGTTCTTCATGGCTCGGTGGCTCGCGCAGACGGGGTTCCTCAACGAGAACCCGATCATCTCCATCCTGATCCTGTTCGCGATCTCGATGACGGTCTCGATGAGCGTCGCCGTCGTTCTGGAGCGCGTCGCGTATCGACCTCTCCGAGGCGCTCCCAGACTGGTGCCTCTGATCACCGCGATCGGGGCCTCGTTGTTCCTCCAGAACACCTTCCGCGGATTCTACGGCGCGAGCGCCGAAGCCTACCCGACGATCGACCTTTTGGCCGGGTCGATCGAGATCCTCGGCTGGCCGATGCGGAAGATCCAGCTCGTGGTGGTCCTGGCGGCCGGCGCGCTGATGCTGGGGCTCTTCCTCTTCATCAGGAAGACGAGGACCGGGAGGGCGATGCGCGCGGTTGGGGAGGACAAGGAGATCGCCGCCCTCATGGGCATCGACGTCGACCGGACGATCATGAGCACCTTCGCCATCGGGGGGCTCCTGGCCGGGGCGGCGGGCATCCTCTTCGTCTACCTCTTCCGCGGGGGTTCGGTGAACTTCTTCATGGGCTTCTTCCCGGGGATCAAGGCGTTCACTGCCGCGGTCCTCGGAGGCATCGGGAACGTGGTGGGGGCCGGTGTCGGAGGGCTGCTGCTCGGGGTCTTCGAGGCGGTCGGGCCCTTCCTGCTCCTCGAGGGGTTCAACGTGCCCTCGCCGAACCAGCTGCAGCTCGTGATCGCGTTCAGCATCCTTGTGCTCGTGCTGATCTTCCGACCCGGCGGCCTGCTCGGTTCCCCGGATGAGGAGCGTGCATGATGGCGACCTCGGCGGCGGCTCAGCGCCAGCGCACGGCCGCGGAGACATCGTCGTGGTTCACTCGGAGCCTTCTCACGACAGGCGTGATCTGGGGGCTCGTCGCTGTGTACTTCATGGCCGTGGGGATGGTGGAGAGCTTCCAGTCTCTGGCCGTGATCACCGACGTGCTGTCGCTGGGACGGACCCTGCTGATCATCGCCTTCCTCGTGGCCGGGTACATGGGCTCGAGGGGGCTCCTGCGCCGGGGCCACATGGCGGAGGGGCAACGGCTCATGGGCGGGCTCGTGGCAGGGGCGGTTGCAGGGGCCGTGGCTGCCCTCGTGCTGCTCGTCGTCGATCTGATCGGCGTGGAGCACGTACGGCGCATGTTCCAGTCGTTCACGGCGAACCTCGTGAACAATATCCTCTCGTTCGGGGAGGGCGTGGCGTTTGGCGCCCTCGCTCTGGTGGTCGGAGGAGCCGCGCTCGGGCTGGGCGGGGCAGCCCTCCAGATCCTGCCCGAGCGCCTGCGGCGGGCCACGGTGGCGGGGCTCGGCACCGCGCTCATCGTGAGCCTCGCGCAGCCGTTCATCGTGGCGGTCTTCCGGAACCTCGAGTCGAACTTCGGCATCGACATCCCGCTCTCGTGGCTGTTCACCGGCACAGGCCTCGCCTACACCGGGCTCGCGCTGATGTTCGTGGCGGGGTTCGTCGTGTCGCGGTGGCGTACCCGCACCGCTCCGGACCGCGAGACGAGGAGGCCCGAGGAGCTGACCGGAGAGCGGTCGCTGCTCGACCTGGTCAGGGGTCGCGGGTTGAAGGCGGTGGGCTGGCTCGCCCTCATCGCTTTGCTGATCCTGATGCCGTTCATCGTCGGGCAGTTCCTCAGCCAAGTCATCAACACCGTGGGTATCTACGTCCTCCTCGGCCTCGGCTTGAACATCGTCGTCGGCTTCGCCGGGCTTCTGGACCTTGGGTACGTGGCGTTCTTCGCGGCCGGGGCCTACGCCACCGCCATCCTCACCTCCACAGCCTCGTTCCTGGAGGGCCCGTTCACCTTCTGGGTGGCCCTCCCGCTCGTCCTCCTGATCGCCGTGTTCAGCGGCATCCTGATCGGCGCCCCCGTGCTCAGGCTCCGAGGAGACTACCTGGCGATCGTCACCCTCGGGTTCGGTGAGATCGCCCGCGTGTTCATCGCCTCGATCTGGCTGCAGGACTTCCTGGGCGGCGCGCAGGGCATCCTGCGCATCCCCGGGCCGCCTTTCTTCGGGGTCAACCTGCGCGACCCCTTGAACCTGTACTACATCATCCTGGCCTTCTGCCTCATCGCCGCGTTCGTGGCGTGGCGGCTGAAGGAATCTCGGGTGGGGCGCGCGTGGGCGGCGATGCGCGAGGACGAGACCGTCGCCGAGGCCATGGGCATCAGCGTGATCAACTACAAGCTGCTGGCCTTCGCGATCGGCGCCGGGATCGGCTGCCTGGGCGGCGCGTTCTTCGCCATCCAGGTGGGATCGGTGTTCCCGAACTCGATGGACATCCTCGTGTCGATCAACGCGCTGTCCGTCATCGTCCTCGGAGGGATGGGGAGTATCCCGGGGGTCGTCCTGGGCGCCTTCGGGCTCGTGGGCCTCCCCGAGCTGCTGCGTGAGTTCGAGGAGTTCCGGCTCCTGATCTACGGTGCCGTGCTCGTCGCGCTGATGATCCTCAAGCCCGAGGGCCTCCTTCCCGAGGTCCGAAGGAAGCAGGAGCTCCACGAGCGCGAGATGGAGGAGCAGTACGAGGATCGGGTCGGGGAGGGCGCCGAGCCCGTGCTCCGGGCCGAGGCATCCGACGACGAGGAGACGACGTGACCGAGCAGCTGCTGGTCGTCAAGGAGCTGGTGAAGCACTTCGGCGGTGTTCGCGCCGTGGACGGTGTGGACTTCCACGCCGACGAGAAGGAGATCGTCAGCGTGATCGGCCCCAACGGTGCCGGCAAGACCACGCTGTTCAACGTCGTCACCGGCTTCTACGAGGCCGACAGCGGCACGATCGACTTCGACGGATTCAACCTGCTGGGCCTGAAGCCAAACCGCATCACGGCGCTCGGGATCGCCAGGACGTTCCAGCAGATCCGCCTGTTCCCCAACCTGACCGTCCTCGAGAACGCCATGGTGGGGCAGCACGCCCGGACCCGCTCGGGCGCCTTCGGGGCGATCTTCCGTCCCCCGTGGACGAGGCGGGAGGAGCACGAGATCGCGGAGCGGGCCCGCGAGGCGCTGGCGTTCTTCGGCGACAGCCTCCTGCCGTTCGAAAACATGATGGCGTTCGAGCTCTCCTACGCCGACCGCCGCCGCCTGGAGATCGCTCGCGCGATGGCTACGCACCCCAAGCTCCTCCTGCTCGACGAGCCGACCGCGGGCATGAACCCCGTCGAGAAGCACGGCCTCGTCACGCTGATCGGCCGCCTCCGCGAGGAGCAGGGCTTCACCGTGGTCCTGATCGAGCACGACATGCCGGTGGTGAAGAACGTCTCGGACCGGGTGGTGGCCCTCGACCACGGGCAGGAGATCGCCCAGGGCTCCTACGATGAAGTCTCGAACAACGAGCAGGTGATCGAGGCGTACCTCGGGAAGAAGAAGGCGGTGGAGTCGGCGTGAACGACGACGGCCAGCGGACGGGGGCCGGGACCCCGCTCATCGAGCTCCGGGGCGTCTACGCCAGCTACGGGCCCGTGGAGGTACTGCGAGATATCAGCCTCCAGGTCCAAGAGGGTGAGATCACCTGTCTCCTGGGGGCGAACGCCGCCGGGAAGACGACAACGCTCAAGACGATCCTAGGCATGGTGAAGCCGACGGCCGGTGAGATCTACCTGCGGGGCGAGCGGATCGACAGCGACAACACCCAGCGGATCGTGGCGCAGGGGCTAACGATGGTGCCCGAGGGGCGGCGGCTCTTCGGGAAGATGTCCGTCCGGGAGAACCTCGAGATCGGGACCCAGCTGCGCAAGGACGAGGATGGGATCCAGCGCGACATGGAGCGGGTCCTGAACCTGTTCCCGCGGCTCCGGGAGCGCCTCGACCAGAAGGCGGGGACCCTCTCCGGCGGTGAGCAGCAGATGTGCGCCATCGGCCGGGCCCTCATGGCCGGCCCCAAGCTGCTCCTCATGGACGAGCCCTCGATGGGGCTGGCCCCCATCCTCGTGGAGCAGGTGTTCGAGGTGATCCAGGAGATCAACAACCAGGGGACCACGATCTTCCTCGTGGAGCAGAACGCGAATATGGCTCTCGCGATCGCCGACCGCGGCTACGTCCTTCAGACCGGCGAGGTGGTCATGTCCGACACCGCCAAGGTCCTGAGGGAGAACCCCAAGACCCGCGAGGCCTACCTCGGCGAGCTGACCGAGTAGTGCGTCGGAAGGTTCCGCCGCGCCCGTGACCCTCTCCATCGTGGACGCCGTACGCTTGGCCGAGCTGCTGCCGATGGGCGCGGCCGTGGA
>DASUTZ010000213.1:0-2173 GCA_036374295.1 Actinomycetota bacterium | reverse complement strand
GTACGGAATCCTTCCGTACCGGCCGCGCCCCCGCCGGCCGCCGCTACTTCGCTCAGATCCAGACCGACCTCCCCGAGCCGCACAGCGAGACCGTGGACGTCGTCGTAGACGAGGCCGCCTCGATCGTCCGCGTCCACATCGCCACGGGCACGACGGACCTCCTGCTGGCTCCGGCGGGCGGCGTCCTGGCCGGGACGAGGAACGGTGAGCCCATCGAGCTCCGGTGGGGCCCCGACCGTCACCTCGACTACCTCTCCCCCGTTTTCAACGCGATCAGCGCGGCTCGTCTCGACGGCACCGCCGAGATCGACGTGCTCTACCTCGACCCGGTCACCTGCGAGCCGCGAGACATGATCCAGCGCTACGAGTGGCTGGGGCCCGAGCGCATCGCCACGCCGGTGGGTGCGTTCGAGGCCGGCGCCTGGCGCTACACCGCCGTCGCCAGCGGCTTCTCGCGACGCCTCTGGGTCGCCGCCGACCTCGTGGTCGCCTACGAGACGGTCTTTGAGCTGATCGAGTACGAGCCCGGCCAGACCGGGCCCTTCCCCTCCGCGTAGAGCGGGTGGTCTGCCTCCTCCGGGTACAGTGGAGCCCGTGGCCGAGCGTCGCTTCCTGGAGCGGCTCGCGCGGCTCGCGGTGCCCGCCCTCATCGGCATGGTGGGAGCGTGGCTCGCGCTGCTCATGGCGGGCCGGCACGACTACGACCTGGGCCCGTTCCGGGTCGAGTTCTTCGGTCGCCCGGGCTCCAGCGCGACCGAGCTCGCCCTCCCGCCGTTCGGCAGGCTGCAGGCGGACACCCATCTCGCTCCGCTGAAGCTCTCGGCCACCCTTCAGGAGGTCGCCGCCGTCGAGCTCGGCGACATCGTCCAGCACAAAGGGGTCGGAGGGCTCACGCTGGAGATCGAGGAAGAGGCCCCGGGGGTGCTCGTCTCGTACGTCCTCAGGTCGCTCGCCGTCGTCCTGGCGGGGGCGGCCGTCGCGGCTCTGCTCGTCTTCCGCGCGCGGTGGCGGCCGGTCATCGTGGCGGTCGTCACCTCGGGACTCGTCTTCGGAGGCATGGCCGGCATCTCCTGGCTCACGTTCCGGCCGGAGGCCTTCCTCAGCCCGACCTTCTCGGGCTCCCTCGCCCTGGCCCCGAGGCTCGTGGGACCGATCCGGGATGCGGGAGGGCGGATCGAGGACTTCCGCGCCGAGCTCGAGCGGCTGGTCGGCGGAGCCGTCTCCGCGTACACGACGATCGCGGCCACGCCCCCCACGACGGGGGCCGACATCGTGGCGCTCCACATCTCCGACGTGCACCTCTCCCCGCTGGGGATGGACTTCGCGCAGCGCCTGGCCTCCTCGTTCGAGGTGGATCTCGTCCTGGACACGGGAGACCTCACCTCGTTCGGGAGCTCGTTGGAGCAGGGGATCACCTCTCGCATCCGGGAGTTCGGCGTGCCGTACGTGTTCGTGCGCGGGAACCACGACTCGGCGCTCACGGTGAACGAGGTGCTGGCTCAGCCCAACGCGATCGTCCTCAGGCACGAGCTCCGAGAGGTCGCGGGTCTCCGTATCTACGGCGCCCCCCACCCCCTCTTCACACCCGCGCTCGAGCGCGACTACCCGGGCGAGGAGATCGAGGAGACCCTGCTGGCGGTGGGAGAGGTGGTGTCGGAGGAGGTCTCGGCGGCGAGTCCGGATCTGCTCGTGGTGCACGACGACCGCATGGCCGAGGCCTCGATCGGTCTGGTTCCCGTGGTGGCCAGCGGCCACTTCCACCAGACGACAGCGCGAGTGGTGGAGGGGACGATCCTGCTGCGGGTGGGGACGACGGGGGCCGGGGGGCTCGACACCTTCACAGCGCCCCAGCCGATCCCGCTCTCGGCGCAGCTGCTCTACTTCGACGGCGACCCCGTGCAGCTCGTGGCCTGGGACACGGTCCTGCTCGACCCGATCACTCGGGACCTCACGGTGCGGCGTCACCTTCCCACGGAGATCGGGGAAGAGGAGGAGCCGGCCCCCCAGGGGGAGCCGGCTCCCACACCTTGAAGATCAGCTCCCGTCGGCCGGAGGGAGCTCCTGCCACTCGCTCTCGTCGACGCTCTGGGACCGGCGGCGCCTGAAGACCGCCGCGACGGCGCCGATCCCGCCGAGGATCGCGGCCCAGAGGAAGAACCTCTTCTTCCCGCTC
>DASUTZ010000212.1:0-9913 GCA_036374295.1 Actinomycetota bacterium | reverse complement strand
GATCGAGCGGGCGCTCTCCAGGTCGGACATGTCGCCCAGCACGAGCTCGAGCCGCTCCCCGCCGACCTGCAGCTTGAGCTGGTCGGCCGTGCCGTGGGCGATCTTCTGGCCGCGGTCGATCACGACGATGTCGTCGGCCAGGCGGTCGGCCTCCTCCATGTACTGCGTGGTGAGGAGAACCGTGGACCCGGCGTGAACCAGGCTTTGGATCGTAACCCACATCTGGACGCGGCTCCGAGGGTCGAGGCCCGTCGTCGGCTCGTCGAGGAAGAGCACCTCCGGCTCCGCGACGAGAGCGGCGGCCAGGTCGAGCCGTCGACGCATCCCGCCCGAATACGTCTTGGCCGGGCGGTTCCCGGCCTCCTGCAGGTCGAACTGCTCGAGGAGCTCCCTCGCCCTGGCTCGGGACCTGGGCCCGCCCAGGTGGTACAGCCGCCCCACCATCTCCAGGTTCTCGTAGCCGGTGAGGTACTCGTCCACGGCGGCGGTCTGGCCCGACAGCCCGATCACCCGACGGACTTCGGTGGCCTGCCGGCGGACGTCGAGGCCCGCCACCTCGGCAGTCCCCTCGTCCGCGTCGAGGAGCGTGGTGAGGATCCGCACCGCGGTGGTCTTCCCCGCTCCGTTCGGCCCGAGGAGCCCTAGAACCGTGCCCTTGGGCACCTCGAGGTCGAGCCCATCGAGGGCCGTCACCTTCCCGTACCGCTTCACCAATCCCGATGTCCGGATCATCACCCTCCCTCCAACAACGGCCGCAATCCTGCCACAACCCGGAGGGCTCGGCGGATGTTCCCGGCCGTGGGATCTTCAGCTCGGCGCCCGCTCCCGCAGAGCCTCCAGGTACTCGTCGAGGCGCTCGTAGGTTTCCGCGGCGCCCGTCTCCATGCCCGACTCGATCATCGCGTCTCGGGCCTCCTTCGAGTCGTACACGGCGGTGGCCGTCACGGTGGTCTTACCGTCGTGCTCCTCGAGGGTAAGGGTCTCCACCGACACGCTCCCCGGCGCCCCGTCGAACTCGAACGTCCACGTGATCCGCTCGGGCCGCACGATCTCGCGGTACTCGCCGCTGAACCCGTACTCCTCCCCATCGGGGCCCCGGTGGACGATCCGCCACGCCCCTCCCTCCCAGAAGTCGACCTCGCACTCCGAGATCTCCATCGCCCTCGGGCCCCACCAGTTGCGGAGGTGCTCGCACGAAGTATGGGCCTCGAACACGAGGTCCCGCGGCGCGTCGAACACCCGGGTCATCACGATCTCACGGTCCGTGGGGGTCGAGACCTGCAGCCGGTTCCCCATCTTCCTCCTCCTTCCGTCGCCCCTGGAGCTCGTCCAGGTACTCGTCGAGCCGGTCGTAGCTCTCCTCCCAGAACCGCCGATACCGCTCCAGCCAGTCGGCGGCCTCCTTCAGCGGCTCGGCGGCCAGCCGCGCCGGCCTCCACTGCCGCTCTCTGCTGCGGGCGATCAGCCCGGCCCGCTCCAACACCTTCAGGTGCTTGGAGACGGCCGGCAGCGTCATGTCGAAGGGAGCCGCCAGCTGCGTGACCGAGGCCTCACCCTGCGACAGACGCGTCAGGATCGCCCGCCGCGTGGGGTCGGCCAGGGCGGAGAACGTCGCGTCCAGCCTCTCTCTCGTCGCGGTGCCCATGACACCTCCCGGTTAAATAACCGAGCGGTAAACTACATCGCTTCCCGTCCGACGTCAAGTAGAGACTCCCCTGGCGCCGTCGAACCATCGGTCGGGAGCGAGATGATCCCTGGTTCGCTCAGCGAGACCTCGTCGCTCGGTCGGGCCGGCGTGCTGCCCTCAGCCTCGCCGCTCCCTCGGAGCGAGCGGAGGGACCCTGCGGCCGGCGGCCGAGTCCGCGATCAGTCGCTCCAGCCGGCGCTCCCGCGTCTCGTGCCTCTTCGCGCTCATCACCCAGTGGAGCGCGGACTTCCGGTACGAGGGGGCCATGGCCTGGAACCGCTCCCAGGCCTTCGAGGCGCGGCGGAACCGCCGCTCCAGATCCTCGTCGAGCCTGATCGACGCGCGTCGCTCGTAGGAGTAGGGGGACCGATCTTCCCTCCGGGCCTCGAACGCCGCCAGGCCGGCGGGGATCATGCGGCCCTCCTCGATCAGAGCCTTGGCCCGCTCGATGTTCCTCGCGCTCCAGACGCTCCCGGGCCTCCGGGGCGTGAACCGGATGACGTAGCGCTCGTCGTCGACGCTCCTGCGCACCCCGTCGATCCATCCGAAGCACAGGGCCACGTCCACCGACTCCTCCCAGGTCATGCTGGGGATCCCCGCCCCCTTCTTGTGGAAACCCACGTAGAGCTCGGCGGCGGTGTGGTGGTTCTCCTCCATCCACGCACGGAACTCGTCGGCGCCGGAGAAGTAGATCGCATCCATCGGCCGCCGAATCTACCGTGACCGCTCGAGAAGAGGAAGCCTGGACGGGTCGGGGGGTGGGTGTTAGGGTCCGAGCGATCCGAGCACACGAGGACCTCGATTGAGAGCGACGAGCCCAAGAGCTTCTGCCGTCGCCGCGCTGACGGTCGCCCTGTGCCTCACGACGCCCCTCATGGCCACGGCTGCTGTGAGGATCAGGCCCGTGAAGGACATCAAGCCTGGCCCCGGCAGTTCCTTGAACGACGAGGGCATCGACTTCAGACGCGTCGGACGCTGGCTCCTCTTCTCGGCCGACGACGGGGTGGCCGGGACCGAGCTCTGGCGGACGGACGGGACGCGGAAGGGGACCCGGCGGGTGAAGGACATCAACCCGGGGCCGGGGTCCTCGGTCCCCGCGGAGGTCGAGCTGATGGGAGGCATCCTCTTCTTCCAGGCGGACGACGGCGCCACGGGCTGGGAGCTGTGGCGCACGGACGGCACGAAGAAGGGGACCAGGCGGGTGAAGGACATCAACCCAGGACCCGGCGATTCCTCTCCACAAGGGCTCACGCGGCTCGGGAAGCGGATCCTCTTCACCGCCAACGACGGCTCGACGGGGATGGAGCTGTGGCGGACCGACGGCACGAAGAAGGGGACCAGGCGGGTGAAGGACATCAACCCGGGGCCGAGCTTCGCGCAGCCGCACGACTTCGTCCGCTTGGGAAAGAAGCTCCTCTTCTCCGCATCGAACGGGACCTTGAGCATCGAGCTCTGGAGGACCGACGGCACCAGGAAGGGCACCCGATTGGTGAAGGACATCCGTCCCGGGCCCGGAGACTCCTCACCCGGCAACCTCGTGCGGCTGGGCAAGCGCGTCATCTTCTCGGCCACGCACGATGCCACGGGGAACGAGCTCTGGCGGACCGACGGCACGAAGAAGGGGACACGGCTGGTCAAGGACATCTTCCTCGGCGGGAACTCCTTCCCGGATCGTCTCACCGCGTACGGGAAGATGATCCTCTTCCGTGCCGACGGTCCGGGGGGACGGGAGCTCTGGCGAACCGACGGCACGAAGAAGGGAACGAGGCGCGTGAAGGACATCAACCCGGGGCCGGGCGACTCCGAGATCGACGACGTGGCCAGGTTCGGCAAGATCATGCTGTTTCAGGCGAACGATGGGGTCGCCGGCACCGAGCTGTGGCGCACGGACGGCACGAAGAAGGGGACGAGGCGTCTGAAGGACATCAACCCCGGGCCCGGCTCGTCGATCCCCGACAAGTTCACGACGGTCGGGAACTGGTCCCTGTTCAAGGCGGACGACGGGACCACCGGGCCCGAGCTCTGGCGCACCGACGGCACGAAGAAGGGGACGAGACGGCTCAGGGACCTCAACCCCGGCCCGGGGGCGGCGTACCCCGGCTACTTCACACCCCTGGGGAAGTGGTTCCTCTTCGGGACCTACGACGGGTCCAGCGGCTACGAGCTCTGGAAGCTGAGGCGCTAGTCTGCCGCTGAGCGTGACCGATCAGCTGCGCCTCGCCGATCTGCTCGTGGCCATCTCGGTCGCCACCGACATCGGGATGGGGCAGGAGCCCGAGAAGGCCGCGCGGTCCTGCCTCCTGGCCACCCGGATGGCCAGAGGACTCGGGCTGCCCGAGGCGGAGGTTCGCGAGGTCTACCTCGTCACGCTCCTCCGGCATCTGGGGTGCACGGCGACCGCCCACGAAGAGGCCTACCTGTTCGGCGGGGACGAGCTCGCGTCGCGGCCGCCGTCCGAGGCCGCCGACTTCGGCGAGGCCCGCGAGATAGTGAAGCTGCTGCTCGCCACCGGGCGAGGCGCCGGGATCCGCCGTCCCCGGCTGCTGGCCCGCGCCCTCATGGCGGGCCGGAAGGCGGACGCGGGCATCCTCCGGGCGATCTGCGAGGTCGGCTCGCACCTCGCCTCGCGGCTGGGGCTGGGGACGGGGGTCGAGCGGGCCCTCTACCAGGTCATGGAGCGGTGGGACGGCACCGGCGCGCCCGAGGGCGCATCCGGGGAGGACATCGTCCTCCCGGCGAGGATCGCCGAGGTGGCCACGCAGGCCGTGATCTTCGATCGGGCCGGCGGGCCCGAAGCCGCGCTGGCGATGGCGGCTCGGCGCGCAGGCGGGTGGTTCGACCCGGCTGTCGCGGAGGCGTTCCGGCGGATGGGGCCTCAGCTCCTGGCGGAGGGGGCGGCGGAGGACCCGTGGGAAGCGGTGCTCGCGGCCGAGCCCGAGCCCGTGGCGGTGGTCGGGGCCGCCGAGCTGGACCGCGTGGCGCGGACCTTCGCCGACATGGTGGACCTGAAGTCGCCGTACACGCTGGGGCACTCCACAGGCGTCGCGGAGCTCGCGGTCGAAGGCGGACGATCGCTCGGCATGAGCGAGGACGACCTGGATGAGCTGCGCCTCTCGGCCCTGATGCACGACGTGGGCCGCACCGGGGTCTCCAACGGGATCTGGGACAAGCCGGGGCCGCTCACGACCGCCGAGTGGGAGATGGTCCGGACGCACCCGTACCACACCGAGCGGATCCTGGCTCACTCCGCGGCCCTGGCGCCGCTGATCCCGATCGCGGGGGCGCACCACGAGCGTCAAGACGGGAGCGGCTATCACCACGGGGCCTCCGGAGGGGAGATCCCCGCCGCGGCCCGCATCCTGGCGGCCGCCGACGCCTACCAGGCGATGACGCAGGAACGACCCCACCGACCGGCCCGGGCCCCGGAGGAGGCCGCGGAGGCGATCGCGGCCGCGGCCTCCGAGGGACGCCTGGACCCCGACTGCGCTCGAGCGGTCGCTGAGGCCGGCGGGCACACGGGCGTGCGGGTCAAGGCCGAGCGGCCCGCCGGCCTCAGCGACCGCGAGGTCGAGGTCCTCCGCCTGGTCGCCCGGGGGCTGTCGAACAAGGAGATCGCGAAGCGGCTCTTCATCTCGCCCCGCACGGCCGAGCACCACGTCCAGCACATCTACGCGAAGATCGGCAGCTCCACCCGCGCCTCAGCAGCGGTCTTCGCCATGGAGCACGACCTCCTGGGCCCCTAACCGGAGGAATGGGCAGTCCTACCGATGCGGGCGGGCGAGCGCGCGCGCCATCCTCCTCACAAGGAGGTGGTGCGGATGCTCGCTCGAGTGACCGTCTTCAAGGGGTCCGGCGAGAACTTCGACGAGGCCTCCCGGAACGCGCGGGAGAACGTCGCTCCCGCGCTCCGGGAGCTCGACGGCTTCGCCGGGATGCTGGTCCTCGCGGATCGCGGGACGGGGAGGTCGATGGCGATCACGCTCTGGGAGACCGAGGAGGCCCTTCGGTCCAGCGAGAGGGCCGCCGAGGAGATGCGCGCCAAGACGGCGGCGACGTACGACGAGGAGATCGTGGCCGTCGACACATACGACATCGTGATCGACGAGCGGGGTGGCGACCGATGACCGAGCTTCGCTTCACCGTCGGCGCTCCCGTCACCGCCGAGCGCGTGCTCGCGGCGCTCACGGACTTCTCGGACCGACGCCCCGAGATCTGGCCCGAGCTGGATCCCGACGCCTACAGGGTCGTCGAGCTCCACGCGACCTCGGCGCTGGTGCGCGAGGGGCAGCGGAAGCCGAGGCTCTGGGCGCTGGAGGAGTACGACTGGTCCACCCCCGGCACCGTGACCTGGACCGCTCGAGAGAGCAACTTCTGCGCTCCGGGGAGCTTCATGTCCGCGCGCGTCGAGCCCGTGGCGGGGGGCGGCAGTCGGATGCACGTGATCTGGAGCAGGACCGGCGTTGGGGCGAAGGGGAAGACGATCGTCGGGCTCATGCGCCTCACGCGGGGCCGGCCCCTGGCCACGAGCCTGTCGAGGGCGCTGGCGGGCCTGCGCCAGGCGACCGACGTCGGGGGCTGAGCTCGTACCGGTCAAGCGTGCTCCTTCAGGGGCCGATATGAAGGTCGGGCTCGATCGGCGTCCTCGCCGGTATGCTGGTCGAGCCCGGACCCGATCCCCCGAGGTACATGCGACCGTCCAGAGCCCTCGCAATCGGCATCACCCTCAGCCTCACGGCCGGAGCCCTGCTCTGGGCGCCGCCCGCCGCCTCGACCCAACCGCAGCCCCCGCGGGCGTCGTCGCGACCGGCCTTCGTTCCCGGGGAGCTGCTGATCCAGTTCCGACCGGGGACGCCGGCCGTCGAGCGGGCCGCGGCCCGGGCCCGACACGGCTTGACCCGGGTCAAGGGGCTGCCCCTCCCCGATCTCGAGCTCGTGCGGTTCCCGGGGCAGGGCCAGCCCCCCGAGGTCGCGGCTCGGGTCGCGGCGGACGTCGCCATCCGAGCCGCCGAACCGAACCTCCTCTGGTACCCGGACGGGATCCCCGACGATCCCGAGTTCGAGTGGCTCTGGGGGCTCCACAACGAGGGCCAGACGGGCGGGACGCCGGACGCCGATATCGACGCTCCGGAGGGGTGGGCCGTCGCCGCGGATTCGTCCGACGTCGTGGTGGCCGTCATCGACACCGGGGTCTGGATCGACCACCCCGACCTCCAGGCGCAGATCTGGACGAACCCGGGCGAGAGCGGGGGCGGCAAGGAGACCAACGGCGTGGACGACGATATGAACGGCTACGTCGACGACGTCCACGGATGGGACTTCTTCAACGACGACGCGACCGTGTTCGACGCGAATCAGCCCGACGACCACGGGACCCATGTGGCGGGAACGATCGCCGCGACGATCGACAACGCGACCCACGTCGCGGGGGTGAGCCAGGCGACGATCATGCCCCTGAAGTTCCTCGGCCCTCAGGGAGGAGCCACCTCGGCCGCGATCGAGGCGCTGGACTACGCGATCGACAACGGCGCGCACCTCACGAACAACTCCTGGGGAGGCGGGGGCTTCAGCGGGATGCTGCAGGCGAAGATCGAGCAGGCGAACGGCGCGGGCGTCCTCTTCGTCGCGGCAGCCGGAAACGGCGGGAGCGACGGGGAGGGAGACGACAACGACGCCACGCCCCATTATCCTGCCAGCTACACGAACGCCAACGTGATCTCCGTCGCCGCGACGACCGATACCGACGCGCTGGCACCGTTCTCCAACTTCGGGGCCGTGAGCGTGGATCTGGGCGCTCCCGGGGACGACATCCTGTCCACCGTCCCCCGCTTCGCCAAGGCGGTGCTCGTAGGACCGGACACGGGGGCCGGCGTCGCGTACCGCTCGGCCTTCCACACCTTCGGGCTGGAGGGGATCACCTCCGGGGCGCATCGCGAGGCGATCCTCTCGTCCGCGCTCGACTGGATGGGGGTCTCGGGAACAGATCCCATCTTGCTCGTCGACGACGACAGGGGCGCAAGCTTCCTGACCGCGTACGCGAACGCGCTCCAAAGTCTCGGGTTCACGAACCGGACGGTCCACACGGTGCCCACCGCTCCACCCGGGTGCAACAACGGCCCGAACGCGGCGGAAATGTCCGAGTACGACGCCGTCATCTGGTTCACGGGCGCCGACTTCTCCTGCACGCTCACGGGGGCCGATCAGACGCAGCTCGGGACCTACCTCACCGGCGGGGGCAACCTCCTGCTCTTCGGTCAAGACATCGGGTACGACCTGATCGAGGACACGGGAGGTTCGCCGCCGAGCACCTTCCTCGAGGCGGTACTGTTCGCCGACTACGTGGCCGACATCGACTTCAACTTCCGCCCGTCGGGTGTCGCCGGGACCCCATACGCGTCCGTTCCCACGGTCGAGCTCAGCACGTCCGGCTCGGACAGCCAGCTCTTCTCCAGCGCGCTGGAGCCGAGGCCCGGAGCCATCGCAGGCATGAGGGGCGCGCCCACCGCCTGGTTCGACGGAACCTCGATGGCCACACCGCACGTGACAGGGGCGGCGGCTTTGGTCATGGCCACGCACCCGTCGCTCGGCCATCTCGACGTGAAGGCCCGTCTCCTCGGACGAGGCGATCCCCTGCCGGGGCTGGCGGGGAAGACGGTCTCGGGGAAGCGGCTCAACCTCGCCTCCTCCCTCGCGTTCGACCCGCCGGGCGCCCCGGCGGCGCTCACCGTCTCGGCGTCCGCCGGAGGACAGATCGACCTCTCCTGGACGGCATCGCCCGGACCCGGTGTGACCGGCTACAACGTCTACCGGGGCACCACCAGCGGGTTCCCTCCCTCGCCGGGGAACCGCATCGCTTCGCTCGTGGCCGGCACGTCGTACTCGGACCCGGGCTCGAACACCGTCGACGGCACGACCTACTACTACCTGGTGCGCGCGGAGAACTCCCAGGGGGACGAGAGCGGCGACTCCAACGAGGCCTCGGCGACGGCCGACCACACGCCCCCTGAGGTCGCCGGCACGATCCCCGAGGACGGCGAGACCGACGTCCCCGTGTCCACGAGCGTCAGCGTCATCTTCAGCGAGGCGGTGGAGCCGTCGACCGTCGGAGCGTCCTCGATCACCCTGACCGGGCCCGGGGGGCCCGTCGCGGGCGGCGTCTCCCTCGATCCATCCGGGACCGAGGCCACGCTGACGCCGGCCGCCAACCTCCTCCTCGAGTCGACCTACACCGCGGATGTGACAAGCGACGTCGAGGACCTGGCCGGCAACCCGCTCACCCCTGCGAGCTGGACCTTCGACACGACGGCAGTGGACACCGAGGCCCCGGACGTCGAGATCGTGGGACCTGCGTCCGGAGAGGGCGTTCGCGCCCAGCCGCACACGATGACCGGCACGGCGACGGACGATGTCGAGGTCGACAACGTGGAGGTGGCCGTGCGATGGGACGCGAGCGGGGGGACCCTCTACTGGGATGCGGGCTCAGCGGACTTCGTCCCGGGCGAGACCTGGAACCAGGCCACCATCGAGCCCGGGGTCTCATCGGGGGGCGTGACGTGGTCCCTCGACTGGATGCCTCCCGATGCCGACCGCGAGCCCTTCGCGGTGCTGGCCCGGGCGACGGATACCTCCAACAACATAACGGACCCGCCAGAAGAGGTCTCCTTCTGGATCGACAACGTCGCCCCAGCCGGATCCGTGTCGATCGACGACGACGCACCGCTCACAGGCTCAAGGTCGGTGATCCTGACCCTGACGGCCTCCGACGGGTCCGAGATCGAGTTCAGCGTGGCGAACGGAGAGGACCCGAACGGGCCGTGGCAGCCCTTCGCCCCCTCGCTGTCGTGGAGCCTGAGCGGAGGCGCCGACGGCCTTCGGACGGTGTACGTGAAGTTCCGAGATCACGCCGGCAACACTACGACCGTCGAGGACGACATCCTCTTGGACATCACCGCCCCGACGGCGTCCCTCGGTCCGCTGCCGGCTTTCCAGCGGACCACGAGATTCGACGTCTCCTGGACCGGCGGGGACGCGGGGAGCGGACTCGACGGCTATCGCGTCGAGATCCGGAAGGCTGGGCTGAAGGGCGCGTGGACGCCGTGGACCGAGTGGACGACCACATCTGACGAGGTGGCGACCTTCCAGGGGAGGACCGGCCGCACGTACTGCTTCCGGGTCGCGGCGACCGACCAGGCCGGGAACACCTCGAGCAAGGACAGCGAGTGCACGGCC
>DASUTZ010000211.1:0-4121 GCA_036374295.1 Actinomycetota bacterium | reverse complement strand
TTCGAGCAGGTGAACGACGGGACCGGGGACGAGGACGACGCCTGCGAGCCGCTGGTCGGCTTCACGGCCGGTAACATCGCGATCGCCGAACGCGGCGCCTGCAACTTCACGCAGAAGACCCTGAACGCCCAGGCCGCCGGCTCGATCGCGCTCGTGATCTACAACAACGTGGGCGGCAGCCCCTTCTCTCCCGGCGGCTCCGCGCCGGGGATCACGATCCCGACGGTGATGGTCTCTCAGGACGATGGGAACACCATCCTCGCCGGCCTGCCCGCCACCGGGACCCTGATCCCGAGCGAGGGCATCAGCAACAACCAGAGGGTCGGCGTGGACTCGATCGCCTGGGGCCACGAGGGCGGCAACGACCTCACGATCGCCAGCGTCGACCCCGGGGCTGCGGACTCCCCGCTGTCTGTGGATGTCTCCGGTGACGACATCACCGTCAACCTTGGGACCGACGCGGGCGGAGCCCTGTCGAGCACGGCCGCCGATGTGGTGGCCGCGATCAACGGCGACTCTGAGGCGAGCGCGCTCGTGTTCGCCTACACCTACCGGGGGAGCAGCGGAAGCGGGATCGCACAGCCCGCGCCGCGCCGGAACCTGAGCGACTTCCTCAGCGCGCCGGCCTCGGTGCCGCGCGACCCGCGCACGGTGAAGCTGCTGCGGATCGGCAAGCACCGCGACGGGTCGAGGCCCGGGGTGTTCGCCTACGCCCAGGAGCACGCGCGTGAGTGGGTGCCCCCGCTGGTGGCGATCGAGACGGCCGAGCGGCTGCTCCGGAACTACGAGGACCACGGTCCGACGAAGCAGCTAGTGAACCGGCTCGACATCTTCATCCTGCCCTCGACGAACCCGGACGGGGGCGAGTACTCCTTCTACGACGACAACGGGCAGCGTCGGAACATGACCCGTCACTGCGACGTGGACGGGGCGTACGACCTCAACGCCCGTGACAACTGGGGAGTGGACAACAACCGCAATTACGATGAGTACAGCCTGTTCGACGGGTACAGCGGTGCGTCCACGAACTGTCAGAGCGACGTGTTCGCGGGGCCGGCGGAGCTGTCGGAGCCCGAGTCGGCGAACATCGACTGGGTGGCGGACGAGTTCGAGAACATCAAGTTCTCGATGAACCTCCACTCGTCGGGCAACTACTTCATGTGGTCGCCCGGGTCCTACGCGATGCCGGGCCGGGTGTCGGCGCCGCGGCCTAGCCTGGCCGAGGAGTCCTTCTTCTGGGGAGCCTCCTCTCGGATCCTCACCGAGATCAAGCAGCACCGTGGTCTCTCGGTGACCCCGGCCAGGACGGGCCCGATCTCCGACGTGCTGTACTCGGCGGCGGGGAACTCCGGGGACATGCTCTGGTACAAGTACGGCATCTACGCCTGGAACTTCGAGGTGGGCACCTCGTTCCAGCCGCCGTTCGAGAACCCCAACCCCAACGGGGGGTCCGCGCACGCGGAGTCCCAGGAGTTCGCCAACGGGCTGATGGAGCTCATGCGGGTGGCCCATGACTTCGACAGGGACCATGAGCGGCCGGAGAGCTGGATCGAGGTGACGCCCAGCGCGACGCCGGGCATGGTCAACGTCGTGTTCGAGACGACGGAGCCCGCCGCGGTCTTCTACGAGACGGACGGAAGCACGCCGACGTACGACTCCACCCTGTACGCCTCGGGTGGGATCCGCGAGGCAGGCGAGCTGCTGACCGTCGCGGAGGGGACCGTGTTCCACTTCTTCTCGGTCGATGCGGCCGGGAACGTGGAGAACAACTACATCCCGGACGGTACGAGGAAGAACTTCAACAAGGCGACGGCCGTCATAGGAGGCTGAGCCTGCCGCAGCGCCGAGGGGGCGCGGAGGCTGAAGCCGGGGCGCGGGCGACTGCCTTGAGTTCGGCCCTACTCACCACGACTCACGGGAGCTTCCGGAGGACCGGCCGTCAGGAGGCCGCCGCCTCGCCCGCCAGGTCGCTGATCCTCACCCCACCGAATCGGCTCGTGATGATCTCGTCGTACTTGTCCCCGGTGGAGGCCACGGCCAGGACCGAGGCCTCGAGCTCCTTCTGATCCATCTTCGACCCGATGATGCCGTGCCGGAAGATGATGTCCCGGTCACCCTCGAGTGCGAACCCGCCGAGGATGAAGTCCTGGTTCTCCTTGAGCAGGAAGCTCAGGCACTCGATCGTGGGATCGACGTCCCTCGCGATCCCGGCGATCACCTGGACTTGGGCGTCCTCCACCGAGGGCCACGGGAGCACGCGGATCATCACCGCGGTCGTCCCCTGCCGCCCCCAGAAGATGTCCCCCTGCTCCTTGAAAGCCCCTCCGAAGCTCCGCTGGAGGAACTTCCTCACCTTGTCCCTGGTCTTCTCGACCACCCGCGCATCCATGGCGCACCTCCCCCGCACCGGCTGGTGCGTGCAGCGTCATCGTAGGCGGGGCCTCCGATCGGCCGTAGGGCCGGACGGCCCCATCCGGAGAGGACCGAACGGACCGGGACCTTCGACCCTACTTCGCTCCCACGCCAGGCGGTTTCGTATGGGGAGAGAACGCGAAGGGGGACGACCGATGGCACCCTCAGAGGAGGTCGGTTCACTCCATCTCACCCACGGGGCCCGCCGCATGGCCGAGCGAGCCCTCGAGCTCCAGCGGAAGCGCCACCACCACCAGCTCGGCGTGAACCACTGGCTGCTCGCCCTGCTGGAGCGTCACGGCGCCATGGCCGAGGCGCTCGTCGACGGCCTCGATGCCGAGCTGGTCCGGCGGCAGGTCCGTCGCCGACTGGACGAGGGAGACGCGGGAGGCGCCCTCGAGCTGAGCGACACTGTGTCGCGCGCCCTCCAGGCCTCCGGGCAGGAGGAGGCGAGCGAGCGGTACCTCGCCTCCGTCGTCCTGGCGGCGGCCGGGTACAGCGTGCGAGCGGAGTCGGCGCAGGGGGCGGCCGCCGCGAGGCAGGCTCAGGCGGCGACCCGTCCCGGCCCGCCCACCCCGATGCTCGACGAGTTCGGTGTCGACCTCACCCGGCAGGCCCGCGAGGGGAGGCTGCCGCCGGTCGTTGGGCGGGAGAGCGAGATCCGCCTCGTGTGCACGACGCTGTGCCGCCGCACGAAGAGGAACCCGGCCCTGATCGGGCCGGCCGGTACCGGCAAGACCGCGATCGTGGAGGGTCTGGCCCAGCGCGTGGTGGCGGGCCAGGTCCCGGACCCTCTCAAGGGGATCCGGATCGTGGCCATCCAGCCGTCGAGCCTCGTGGCGGGGGCCGGCATCGCCGGGCAGTTCGAGGAGCGGGTGAAGGCGGTGCTCAAGGAGGCCGAGGGGCCGGGCATCGTCCTCTTCATCGACGAGCTGCATTCGATCGTAGGGAGCGGCGGGCTGATGGGGGCCACCGACGTGGGGGCCCAGCTCAAGCCGGCGCTGGCTCGGGGGGTCTCGTGCATCGGCGCCACCACCGACGACGAGTACCGACGGTTCATCGAGCGGGACCGGGCCATGGAGCGCCGCTTCAACCCGATCGCGGTGGAGGAGATGGCCCGCGACGACACCCTGATGGTGTTGGAGGCCCACCGTGACGTGCTGGGGGAGATGCGGGGCGTGGAGGTGCCCGACGACGTCCTCCACTGGCTGCTCGACTTCGGGGAGGACTTCCTCCGCAACCGAGCCTTCCCCGACAAGGCGGTGGACCTCCTCGAGCAGTGTGTCGCCACCGCCGTGATGAACGGCGAGTCCAAGGTCGACGTCCCCGCCGCCCGCGCGGTGGCCGAGGAGATGGTGGGGGTGCCGGTGGACCTCGAGGAGCGGGTGTCCGAGCTCGGACGGCGCCTCACCGAAGCGGCTCTCCTGAAAGAGCAGGGCGTGGACGAGCTGGTCGCCAGGCTCTCGGTGACGATGCGAGGGCTCGACCTCAAGCCCACCCGGCCCAACGCGGTGATCCTCCTGGCCGACCAAGCGGCCGAGACCAGCGAGGAGCTCGCGGAGACGATGGCGGAGGCCCTCCTCGGCGACGCGAAGCGCGTCGTTGAGTTGGACTTCGGGCAATTCGACCGAGCCGAGGACGTGAACACGCTCCTTGGCGCCCCGCCCGCCTACATCGGGTTCGGCGAGCACCTCCCGCTGCACGACCTG
>DASUTZ010000210.1:0-10665 GCA_036374295.1 Actinomycetota bacterium | reverse complement strand
CGCTTCTCGCGCGCGCGGCCCCCACCCTTCCCGTCTACTCCCGCTCAGGGAGCGTTGTTCAGACCGCCCCTCGGCCGCAGGATGAACAGCCCGCGGTCGATGCTGCTGACGGCCACGACCTTCTTCTGGGAGAAGTACGTGTAGTTGCTCCACGTACCACCCTCGAAGGAGGCGTTGTCGTTCTCCGGGTAGACGTCGAAGAACCCGATCTCGGTGAGCTGACCGGAGTCGGCGTCCCGGGTGTCCCACACCCGGAGACCGGTCGTGTAGTTGGACGCGAAGGCCAGGCGGCCCTCGGTGTACACGTTGTGGTCGATCGACGTCGTGCCGTTGTCGTGCACGCCGACCAGCTCCGGGTCGTCGAGGTCGGAGACGTCCCACACCCGCGTGGTCGTGCCGAGGCCGTGGATGAACTCATCGCCCTCGTCCCCGTGAAGGAAGGTCGCCTGGTCCGGCGTCAGCCAGCCCTGGTGCGAGTAGCCGGACATCGGGTAGTCGGACCTCCCCAGCGAGACGGGGTTCGCCTTGTCGGTCACGTTCACGATGTCGACCCAGTGGTTCGTGCTGCCGTACGCACCGGGGGCGTTGGAGTTGAAACAGATCTCCTTGCCGCGGTGTTCGGCATCCGGGCCCTCGTAGATCACGCACTGCGTGTCGTGGACGTAGCCGTTGTCGCCGAAGCATCCCGCGAACGTCGGGTTCGTCGGGTCGCTGATGTCGATCATGTGGAGACCGAAGTCGCACCCCTCACCTTGACGTGCGCCCACAGCGTAGGCGAACCCGGTGTCCTCGTTGATGTTGATGTTGTGCGCGCGCCCGAACACGTCGTAGTGCGCCGTGTTCGAGTACGTGGTGTACGTCCCGTCCCAGTCGCGGAGCTGGGTCAGGTCGAAGACCTGCATCCCGTGGCCGCTGTTCTCCGAGACGATGAAGGCGTGGTCCTCGTACACCTTGATGTCGCGCCAGAAGTCCCCACCCGCGGTGGAATGCGTAGGCAGGATGCCCAGCACCTGGGGCCGCTTGGGGTCGCTGATGTCGACGAACACGGTCCCCTCGCTCGCCCCGACCAGCGCGTAGTCCTTGCCGGTCGCAGGGTCGGTCCAGCCCCAGATATCGTTGACGAACGTCGTGCCGAGCGCCCCGTGCGGCACGAAGCTCAGCATGTCGACGTTGTCGCAGGGGAACTCCCCGGCCGTGCCGTTGACGCATGGCGCGAAGCTGCTGGGCGCGTTCGCGTTCAGCGCCGCCTCGTTCGCCTCCACCGCATCGAAGCGGGAGCCGAACTCTTGCACCGCCTCTTCCTGATCGCCCGCGAGCAGCGGCGACGCGGAGAGGGCGGTTGCGACGGCGGCTACCGCCACCAGATTCAAGAAGATCCGCTTCCTCATGCTCTTCCTCCTTTGCGGGCCACCAACGTCCCAGCGCACGATGCGCCGGGGATGTCTTGGTGGGATCAACGGCGGGTTGTCGATCCTCGTCTACCACCCCCCTTCGACGGCAGAGGTTCCTCTCGCAGGAACGCCGCCCCGGATCGGGGCATGGCGATGCCCGGGTGTGCGACGTCCTCGTCGCGATGAGCGCTCGGAAGCACGTTGATCAAGCTTCGCGTCGGATCCTTGCCTCGGGTCTCTTGACCCTAGCGAAGGCCGGGGATGAGTCTCAAATCGAGGAGCGACGGGCGGGCTCGCCCCGAGAGGAGGCCGAGGCGAGTTCCAGACCGCACGCTCCCAGACCCGCCAGGCGCCGTGGTCCAGGCATCGGCAGGCGGCCGGCCGTGGCTGAGGGGAGTCTGGTGGCCCGGGCGGGCGCGAACCCGGCGTATACTCCCCGCATCCATGGCCTTCTCCAGCGAGCTCCTGACCATCCTCGTGATCGTGGCCCTCGGGCTGGCGGTCCTCTCCCTGTTCCTGCTGGCGACGACGGCGGCGCCACGGCGTCGCCTGCGCGGCGCCGCGGCGCCACCCTCGGCCACCCTCGAGGGCCAGGCCGACGCGATCCGCCGCCTCCAGGTCTCGGTGGAGGAGCTGTCGCAGGCCGACGCCCGCCTCCGAGAGCACCTCGCCGCTTCGGTGCAGCGGGTGGGCCTGATCCGCTACGACGCGTTCGAGGACATGGGAGGGCACCTGTCGTTCTCGCTGGCCCTGCTCGACGAGGCGGGCGACGGCGTCGTTGTGAGCGCGATCAACGGCCGGCAGGACACCCGCGTCTACGCCAAGCCGGTGCGGGGCGGCGACTCGGGACACAACCTCTCCGACGAGGAGGCCCAGGCCATCCGCCAGGCGATGGCCGGATCCCCGGCCGTGAGCGCCTGACCCCGTGCTGGACCTGCGGGCCCTCCGCGACGACCCCGAGCCAGTCAAGGCCGCGCTGGCCCGACGCGATCCCGAGCTCCCGGCCGAGGTGGACCGCCTCCTCGCGCTGGACGAGGAGCGCCGCCGCCTAACCGTCCGGGCCGACGAGCTGAGGGCCGAGCAGAACCGGGCCTCGAAGGCGATCGGAGCCGCCGAGGAGGAGGAGCGGGATCGCCTCATCGAGGAGGTGCGCCGCGTCTCGGTCGAGCTGAAGGAGGTCGAGCCCCGGCTGGTCGAGGTCGACGAGGGGATCGGAGCCCTCCTGGCGCGGCTTCCCAACCCCCCACACGAGAGCGTGCCCGACGGGGAGACCGACGAGGACAACGAGGTGATCTCGGTCGTCGGCGAGCCGGCCGACTTCGGGTTCGATCCGAAGGACCACGTGGACCTGGGTACCGCCCTGGGCCTCCTCGACCTGGAGCGGGCAGCCCGCACCTCGGGCTCGCGCTTCGTCTACCTGACCGGAGACGCGGTGCTGCTCGAGTGGGCCCTCGTCCGCTACTGCCTCGACGCGCTCATGCCCGAGGGGTTCGTCCCGATGATCCCTCCCGTTCTGGTCCGCGAGGAGGCGATGTACGGCACCGGGTTCCTCCCCACCGACGAGGCTCAGCTCTACATGACGCGCGACGACGACCTGTACCTGGTGGGCACCTCCGAGGTCCCGCTGGCGGCCTTCCACCAGGGCGACATCCTCGAGGACCTCCCGCGGCGGTACGTGGGCTACTCGACGTGCTTCCGACGCGAGGCCGGCGCCCACGGCAAGGACACCCGCGGGATGTTCCGCGTCCACCAGTTCGACAAGGTGGAGATGTTCACGTTCGTGCCGCCCGATGCCTCCCAGGAGGAGCACGAGCGCCTGCTGGCGCTCGAGGAGCGGATCGTGAGCGGCCTCGGCCTTCCGTACCGCGTGGTCGACGTCTGCATCGGTGAGCTGGGCGCGTCGGCGGCCCGGAAGTACGACATCGAGGTCTGGCTGCCGGGCCAGGGCCGCTACCGTGAGCTGACCTCGTGCTCGAACACCACCGACTATCAGGCCCGGCGCCTCGAGGTCCGGATGCGCGGCCCGCGGGGGAACGTGCCCGTCCACACGCTCAACGGCACCGCGTGCGCCGTCGGCCGGACCCTAATCGCCATCCTCGAGAACCACCAGCGCGAGGACGGCTCGGTCGCGGTGCCCCAGGTCCTCCACCCGTATCTGCCCGAGGGTCTTCGCGTCCTCGGCCCGCCCGGCTAGGCTCTTCGGCATGGAGCATCGGGTCCTCGGCCGCACCGGCGTCCGCGTCAGCGCGTACTGTCTGGGCACGATGATGTTCGGCTCGTGGGGCAATCCCGATGCCGACGAGTGCGTGAAGATGATCCACCGCGCGATGGACGCGGGCATCAACTTCATCGACACGGCCGACGTCTACTCGAAGGGGGAGTCCGAGGAGATCGTGGGGAAGGCGCTCTCGGTGCGGCGCGATCACGTCGTGCTGGCCACGAAGGTCCACGGCCGGATGGGCCAGAAGCCGAACCAGGGCGGCAACTCGAGGCTGTGGATCATGCGGGAGGTGGAGCGCAGCCTTCGTCGCCTGGGGACCGACTACCTCGATCTCTATCAGATGCACCGGCCCGACCCGAGCGTCGACCTCGAGGAGACGCTGGGCGCCCTGACCGACCTCGTCCGTCAGGGGAAGGTCCGGTACGCGGGGTGCTCCGCGTATCCCGCTTGGCAGATCGTCGAGTCGCACTGGGTCAGCGAGCGGCGGGGCCTGGAGCGGTTCGTCACCGAGCAGCCTCCGTACTCGATCTTCGTGCGGGGCATCGAGCGCGACGTCCTGCCGGTGACCCGTCGGTACGGCATGGGTGTTCTCGTCTACAGCCCGCTCAACGGGGGGTGGCTGGCCGGCAGGTACCGGAAGGGCCGGGAGAACCCGGCCGACTCCCGGGCCGAGCTGATGAAGGAGCGCGGCCGCTTCCGCGAGCGGTACGACCGCGAGCGGGAGCCGGTCCGGCGGAAGCTCGACCTGGTGGAGCGGCTCGAGGAGGTCGCGGAGGGCGCCGGGCTCTCCCT
Organism: Actinomycetota bacterium; assembly: GCA_036374295.1. Lineage (GTDB taxonomy): Bacteria > Actinomycetota > UBA4738 > UBA4738 > CALAEC01 > DASUTW01. The sequence continues at coordinate 6,261 of DASUTZ010000210.1, read as the reverse complement.
GGCCCGGATGGCGATGGCCTTCGTGCTGGCGCACCCCGACGTGACCTCGGCCATCGTCGGGCCCCGCACTCCCGAGCAGCTCGAGGAGCTCTTGGAGGGCGCCGACACGAGGCTCACGTCCGACGTGCTCGATGCGATCGACGAGGTCGTGCCCCCGGGCACCCTCGTGGACGACGCCGACCAAGGCTGGGAGGGGCCGTGGATGGAGACGGCCTCGCGTCGTCGGTGACGCGGCGCGGAGCCCTCGCCGCGCTGATCGCAGTCGCTTTGCTCGTGCCGCCGACCGCCGCGCTCGCCGCACCCCGGGACCTCAGGCCCTACCGGGGGCTCGGCTCCTGGGTCGACATCTTCGATCATCGGGATCTCCGCGACCCCGTGGGTACGGTGGAGGCGATGCACGTGCGCGGCGTCCGCACGCTGTACCTCGAGACGTCGAACTTCTCGCAGCCCCGAGCCCTCGTCCACCGCAGGGCGACCGCCCGATTCCTCCACGCGGCCCACGCCAGGGGCATGAAGGTCGTGGCCTGGTACCTCCCGGGCTTCCAGAACCTCCGGAGGGACCGGCTGCGGTCGCTGGCCGCGATCCGCTTCCGCACGGCGAAGGGACACCGCTTCGATTCCTTCGCCCTGGACATCGAGTCGTCCCTGGTCGACCCGCCCGACCGCCGCACCAGGCGGCTGCTTCGCCTCTCGCGACAGCTGCGGAAGAAGGCGCGCCCCAGCTACACGCTGGGCGCGATCATCCCGGCTCCCCGCGGGATCCAGCTGGCGACGGGCTACTGGCCCCGCTTCCCCTACCGGCGGCTGGCGCGCATCTACGACGTGTTCGTCCCGATGGGCTACTACACGTATCGGTACGAGGGTCGAGAGGCCGCCCACGAGTACACGAGGCGCAACGTCCAGATCCTCCGTCGGAGGACGGGGGATCCGACGGTCCCGATCCACATGATCGGAGGCGTCTCCGGCGAGTCGAGCCGCGGCGAGGTCCGCGGCTTCGTCCGGGCCGTCCGAGAGCACGGGCTGCTCGGGGGGAGCCTCTACGACTTCCGCGGAACCCGAGCGCGGCACTGGGAGGAGCTGGCGGCCGTCCCGGTCAACCCGCGGCAGGACGTCCCACTTCCCGCGCCGCTCTCCCACGCAGGCCCTCTCGGGAACGTCCCCGGCGTCGACGTCCAGCATCCGAAGGAGGTCACCTTCAAGGTGGGGAGGCGGGCGGGGTCGTGGGACCTCACGTACGAGGCCTTCGACGCCGGCCCCGGCGAGGTGGAGATCCTCGTCAACTGGAAGCGGCTGGGCGAGGTGGTCGCCACTCCGGCCGACGCGTGGGGCCCGCCGGTGACGGTCACGATCCCGGACGGCCTCCTCCGGGACGAAGCCCGCAACCTGATCCACTTCGTTGCGCCCGGCGACCATCCGTCGTGGAGCACGTGGGGGGTGCGGGGCGTCTCGCTCTCCGCGGCGCCCGCCTAGACCAGGTCCAGGAGCGAGAGCGGCCGGGCGCGGACCGCCCGCTCCAGGATCGGATCCATCCGCCGGTGAGGGCTCCCGTCGCTCTCGCGGAGCATCTCGACGTAGGCGCGGTCGCCGACCTCGACCTTCATCCCGGCCTCGTGCCCGGCGATGTCTTCTGCTCCCCAGTGGGCGAGCATGAACCCGCGTCGGCGGCCCAGGAGATCCACGACCTCGGCCAGCGACTCGGGCTCGCTGAGGCCCACGAACCACCGATACCGGGCGTCCATCGTTCCAGTATGGGGGGTGAGGAGGCCGCCCGGGGTGCGGCTACACTGCCTTGGGGGGATGCCGGAGCGGACGAACGGGACGGCCTTGAAAACCGTTGGTCCCGCGAGGGGCCCCTGGGTTCGAATCCCAGTCCCCCCGCTCACCGGATCCACCACATTCCCTATGATGCTCGCATGGCGAAGCTCCTGATCAACGTGACCCACGGCCCGGAGCACCCTACCCGAGCGGCGCTCGGCTTCCTGGTGGGGAGCGCGGCGGTCGAGGCCGGGCACGAGGTCTCGCTCTTCCTGGCCGGCGACGCGGTCCAGCTCCTCCGCGAGCCCGTCCTCGACCACCTGGTCGGGCTGGGAACCGGCAGCCTCCGGGAGTCCTACGACAAGCTTCGCGAGGGGGGCGCTCGGTTCTACGTCTCGGGTATGTCGAGCAAGGCCCGCGGCTTCGAGCCGGACGGGATCGCGGAGGCGGCGATGCCCGGCAAGCTCGTCGAGCTGGCTCTCGAGGCGGACCGCGTCTTCACCTACTGAGGAGCGAGAAGCGGTCACGAGGTCGCCGAGCCGCTACGCCTGACGACGAGCGGTCGGAGGAGCACCGCGGAGGCCGTGACGACGGCGAGCGCAGCCAGGGTCCATGGGTCGTTGAGCGCCATACGGACCGCTAGGACGCAGGCCGCTCCCAGTGATCCGAGCGCACCCGCGCCCGAGACCCACCGGCCCATCGGCAGCTCCTTCCACGCGATGGCTGCCACCATCGCGAACGTCAGGAGGAAGGTCAGGCTCGCCGCTTCGACGAGCCGCGAGAGTCCCGCGAGGACGGCGAGCGCCGCGGCGATCCCGCCGAGGAGGATCACCGCCGTGTGCGGCATGCCTCGTCGGTTCCGTGCCCCCAGGATGCGTGGGAGCTCTCCAGCGTCGGCGACCCGCCGAGTCAGTCGCGCGGTGGCGAACAGCGTCGCGTTGATCGCCGAGGCCGTGGAAAGGGCGGCGGCGACGGTGACCGTCCACTTGCCCGCGGAGCCTGCCGCCCGCCCGCCCGCGATGGCGAGCGCAACTTCCTTATGCTGGACGATGGTGCCGGCCCCCGTGAGCATCACGGCGCCGAGGGAGACGACCACGTACACGAGGATCACCGCTCCCACGGCGGTGAGCAGTACTCTGGTCAGGTTCCGATCGGGGTCCTCGATGTCGTCGTAGTCGTAGGTGAGCAGCTGGAAGCCCTCATAGGCCATGAAGACGGCGGAGGCCCCGACGACGGCACCGATGAGCCCTCCGGACGTCGACACGCCGCGTGAGAGCGCGCCCACGTCCCAGTGGACGACTCCCACGATGCCGAGCGTCAGCAGGATCAGCACCTTGGCGTACACGCTGACGATCTCGACGGAGGCCGCCTGTCGCACGCCCGCGAGGTTGATCCCCACCAAGGTGGCGACGATCGCGATCGCCACCGCCGAGGTGAGCCCTCTGCCCAGCCCCAGACCTTCGGAGAGGTAGGCGCTGAACGTGAAGGCGTAGACGGCCATGGTCAGCGTGTATCCGAGGATCAGCACCCAAGAGAGCGCAGCTGCGGCACGAGGGAGGCGCTCGTGGCGCAGGAAGGTGAACGCGCCTCCGCCCTCGCCCATGGCGCGCGCGAGCGCCGCATAGGACCAGGCCGTGGCGAGGGCGATCAAGCCGCCCATCACGAAGCTCAGGGGGAAGAGCGGCCCCGCCACCGACGTGACCACCCCCAAGACGCTGAAGATGCCGCCGCCGATCATGCCGCCCACCGCCATCGACCATGCGGCGTTGAATCGCATGCGTCCGTCGCCTATGGTGCCGCCTCCGATCCGTCCTTGACGCGATGTGCCATCTCCATCCCGCTGGCTCCTTACCCCACACCGGCGGTCACGGACTCCCTGAGGTCGAGGTGGACGACGAGGACTCTGGGGGCCTGAGCGGGGACCGGCTGTCCTCCTGAACCCGGGTCAACCGAGCTCGACGATCAGGGGGGCGTGGTCGCTCGGCTTCCCCTCACCGAAGGTCGGTTTCCGCTCGTCCCGCTCCACCCAGACCCGCTCGCATCGCTCGGCGATCGGCTGCGTGGCGAGCGCCAGATCGAGCCGGAGCCCCCAGCCCCGGTGAAACGCCCCGGCGCGGTAGTCCCAGAAGGTGAACGGGCCGGGCCCCCCCTCATGGAGCCGCATCAGGTCCACGAGTCCCCACCCCAGGAGCTCCCGCACCCGCTCCCGCTCTGGCTCGCTGGCCAGGTTCCGACCGCGCCAGCGCTCGGGGTCGTGCACGTCGAGGTCCTCGGGCGCCACGTTGAAGTCCCCGATCACGAGGAGGGGGTCGGTTGGATCGTGTTCGATCCGGAGCCATGAGGAGAGGGCGTCGAGCCACTTCAGCTTGAGCTCGTACTGTGGCGCGCCGACGGCGACCCCGTTCACCACGTACAGGTCGATCACGCGGATCCCGGCCACCGTGGCGGAGACGACCCTGGCCTGCTCGGGCGCGGGATCGCCGGGGAACCCTCGTGTCACGTCCTCGAGCGGCTGCCTGGAGAGGATGGCGGCCCCGTTGCGCCCGGCCTGGGCATGGACCGCCGCATGGTAGCCGAGCGCCTCGAAGGCATCGCTGGGGAACGTCTCCTCGGCGGACTTCAACTCCTGGAGACACAGCACGGCGGGCTCGTGACGTCGCAGCAGGGCCTCGGTGCGGGGCAGCCGCATCCTGATCGAGTTGACGTTCCAGCTGACGATCCTCATGAGGTGACCCAGGTCAACATCACCGCTCCCGCCGCGAACAGGAGCAGCCACTGCCAGAGGCTCATGGCTCGGGGAGCCTACTCGGCCTTCTTCGAGGTGCCCTTCTTCGCCGACGTCTTCTTCGCTGCGGCCTTCTTGGCGGAAGCCTTCTTGGCCGTGCTCTTCTTGGCCGTGCTCTTCGCCGGGGTGGCCTTCTTCCCGGCGGGCTCGCGGCGCTCGATCTCGAGGCTCCAGCGGGCGGCCACGCCAGCCATCGCGCCCACGGCCGTGATCATCGGCGCCGCCACGGCTCCCACGATCCCGAAGGTCAGCGGCAGCTCTATCACCGTCTGGCCCTCCGAGTTCTTCACGACGATGCGGCGGACGTTCCCCTCGCGGAGGAGCTCCTCCACCTTCTCCCGAAGGGCGTCGGCCTGCACCTTCACCTTCTCCGTCCAGACCCTGTCCTCTGCCATCGCGGTCTCCTCTCCATCGCGTGCCTACCCATCATGCCTCGCCCGGCGGCCGGCCGCCTTGTGCAGGGCGTCGGCCGCCAGCACCGCGGGGCCGGTCAGGAGCGCCATCCCCCAGCCGGCGAGGGCCGGGGCCGCGTGCCGCAGGAGCTCGGCCACGGGCGGGATCAGCAAGAACCCCAGCGAGAGCAGCAGCTCGATCGCGGCTCCCACAACCAGGAGGCGATTCGTGAGCCAGCCCAGCGCCCCGGGCCACCGGGTCGCGCTGCGACAGGCGAAGGCGTTGGCCGTCTGCCCGATGACTACCGCCATGAAGGTGGCCCCGGAGGCCGCCAGCAGGGGAGCCCCCGTGGGGAAAGGGTCGCCCGGCCGCCAGCCCCACGCCAGGAGCGAGACGAGGAAGGCGGCCATCCCCATCAGGCCCTCGACCGGGCCCAGGACGCCGAATGCGCGCCTGGCCACGCCCCGGTCCAGGAGGCGCCCCCTGACGGGCAGCTGCTCGAGCGTCCTCGGCTCCGCGGGCTCCGCGCCCAGTGCCACTGCCGAGAGCGTGTCGGTGCCCAGGTCGAGGGCGAGGATTTGCAGGACGCCGAGTGCGAGGGGGAAGCTCCCGCCCGAGAGGGCCCAGACCAGGAACGGCGTGAGCTCCGCCACGTTGTCGGTGAGGTGGTAGGTGAGGAACCGCCGGGCGTTGGCGAAGATGGCCCGCCCCTCCTCGACCGCCGTGACGATCGTGGCGAAGTCGTCGTCGAGGAGAACGAGATCGGCCGCCTCCCGGGCTACGTCGGTCCCCGACCGACCCATGGCCACCCCGATGTCGGCCTCGTGGAGGGCCGGTCCGTCGTTGACGCCGTCGCCGGTCATCGCCACGATGTGCCCCCGCTTCCTCAGCGCGCGGGCGATGCGCAGCTTGTCCTCGGGATCCACGCGCCCGATCACGACGCCGTCCCGATCGACGAGCTCCCCAAGGGCCTCGTCGTCCGGCGGCAGGTCCGAGCCCACGAGCACGGGAGCGCCGGGCGAGCGCAGCCCCGTCTCATCCGCGATCGCCGTCGCGGTCGTGGGGTGGTCGCCGGTAACCATCGCCACGCGGATCCCGGCACGCCGGCAGGCCGCGATCGCCTCCGCGGCCTCCGGACGCGGTGGATCCTCCAGGCCGATCAGGGCGAGGAGGTCCAGCTCGCGCTCGGCCTCCTCCGCCGTGGCCGGGGCAGGGCCGCCCTCGAGGTCCCGGGCGGCCACGGCGATCACGCGGAGGCCTCGCTCGCTCATGCGGGCCAGGGCGTGGGGGGCCCCGGACGCGGTCCTGCACAGGGGCAGGACCGCGTC